>CAIYFD010000032.1 GCA_903925425.1 uncultured Opitutia bacterium
CCAGCTGGTCGCCCGGCGCGCCGGGCCCGGCGATCCGCAGGATCTCGGCGCGGTGTTTCTCGGCAAAGGCGTGGATCCATTCCACGTAGGGCAGCATGCTACCCTCGTACCAGCGGAGTTCCAGCGCCTGATGCTCCTCCGCGGTGAGAGGCTGGATGGGGTCTTCCTTTCGGGTCATGGCGCTTGGCGTTCCACAATCATCCAGCCGATGCCGGGACCGTCGAGAACTGTCTCATGTCTGGTCATGAAATTTGCGGATGCAAATCGGAGCAAATCGATGCGAACTAACGGCTCAAGCCGGTTCACTCCTGCCGCTGGTTTGCGGTTCCGGGCTAACCGGTAAAAGGCCACCGGGCCTCGGTCGCAGACGCCCGCAGGGCGGGGGCGGAGAGAGCAGCCCCTGAAAGACGGTCCGGCGCTAGTTCAGAAAACCGCCGGTAAGCGCCGTCAGGTTGCCGGACTCGCTGGTACCCTGCAGGTCGTACCACTTCGATACCTGCAGGCCTCCGCCGCCCGTTTCATTCGGGAGCGTCGCCAGGGCCTGGTCGTAGTGGAACGACCAGCCGTTGCCCGAGGTGCTGATGCTTTTGCAGATGATGGAACCGGTGAAGCTCGGGTTGTTGCCGCCGCCCGTCAGCGAGATCGTGGCGAGCGGGGCGTAAATGCACGCCACGGTCGTGCCGCTGTGCCCGAGTGCGACACTGCTGCCCCAGCTGTAGATCTGGAGCGCACCGGCCCAGTTGGGATTCACCCAGCCCGAGTTGCCACTGGTGGCAACCGTGCCCGTCCAGACAATGCAGGTGGCATTTGCTCCCAAGGTCAGGCCGGAGCCAACCGAAGAGGCCACGATGGTGACGTTCCGGCCGGCGGCGACGGCCACGGACCCAAGGGGCAGGGCATTGATGATCCACGCTGGGTAATAGTAGTAACGGCCATCGGAGGCGGGGGTGTCACCCGCGCGAGGCAGGATCGCGGGGAAAGCGGTGAGACCGTAGAAGCCCCCGCTACCGCTCAGGCTCGGCCATCCCGGAGTCGGGTATGTCCCGGTGTAGTTGCTGACGATCGATCCGGTTACCTGGCTTTGGGAGGGTGCGGCGACGCCGGTTCCCAGCAGGACGTTGCCATTGACCATGGCGCCGTTGCCCAGGCTCAGGGTCCCGCCGAGCGCGATCAAGTTGCCTTGGGAGGCGGCGCCGGAGCCCGGGTACGCTGCATGCGAACTGCCACTGGTGGAATCGAAGCTGTCGACCGTGGCGCGGTTGCCCAGGGCGAGGCTCGTGGAAGTGACAATGGCGCCGTTGTAGCCACCCTGCGACTGCAGGGTGAGTTTTAGGGTCTTGGTCACCGGGGGATTGCCATCGAGCGGCACGATCGTAGCCTGGGAAATGATCGAGGGTGTGGTCAGGGACCCGTCGTAGCCCGTGACGAAGACCTTGACGGTGCCGATCGCATGGGAGCCGCAGGTGAAGCCCGGCAGCGTGAGGCTGGCGTTGCCGCCCGCAAGGGACCAGCCGTTCCACGCCGTCGCGACGAGGGTGCCGAGATCCACCAGCCGGTAACTGTAGAGCGCCTCCTCCAGCCCGGCCTCGGCCAGATGGGCGACGCTCGTCCGGTAGAAGGTGCGTTGGGAAAGCCGAAGGGATGTGGTGCTGAGGCTGAGATACCCGGTGAGCCCGATGGCGATGATGGCGGTGAACAGCATCGCGGAAACAAGCATGCTGCCGCGACGGGTGGATCGGGCGGCGGCGTTCACGAGGCGGGTTTGTTCCTGAGGGTGAACGTGGTGGCCACGCGCGATGAGGCGCCGGTCGCTCCGCCGGACCGGCGGAGCGTCAGGACCACCTGCACGCGTTTGGTCGCGCTGTCCGTGGTCGCCTCCGTTCCACTCGTGGTGAGACGAGAGAAGGCGAGGCTGCTGATGCCCGAAGCGAGCGTGAGCTGCCCGGTCTGGCTCGAACTGCTGGTCCCCGGCACCCGGATCAGTTGGTTCGTCCCGCTATTCCAAGCGTACGTGTAGACGCTGGAAGTGCCGTCGCTTTTCTCAACTGTCACGCTGATGTCCGTGGCGCTGTGCCAGGTGAGATCGCTGGCGGCCTTCATGTCCACCGCGAGCTGCTCGAGGGCCCGGCGCGCTTGGATGTTCATTTCGGCATAGGCGGAGACCCGAACGCCGCTGCGGAGCAACTGCAGGCTGGCGCCGAGGACAGCCGCGAGCACCACGCCGCCGAGGGAGGCGGCGACAATCAGCTCCACGAGCGTGAAGCCGCGGCGAGCCGCCCGCGGGCTAGATCTGGGGATTGAGGAACGACGTGAGTCCATTGTTGCCGAAGTAAGTCGAGAGGCTGCGCTGGAGCGTTCGACCGTCGTAATTTCTCCAGGAGACCGTGACGGTGATCTGCAGCAACCGGCCGGAGTGATCGGCCAGGGTCAGGACGGAACGCGAAAGCGAAAAGCGTCCGGCCACGGCGGGGTCGGCGAGCAGGGCGGAGTCAATGGCGGGCACGTAGGCGAGGTCGCTCACCTGCGTCCACGTGAAAAGGCGCTCCTTCTCGAGTTCGCACTGCATGATCCGGCAGGCGGTCTCGATGTTGCGGGCGGAATCGAGGCTGAGGAAGCTGCGCTGCAGCGTCGTAATCGAGGTGGCCAGCGCGAGGCCGAGCACCCCTGCCGCCATCACGACCTCGACGAGGGTGAATCCGTCCCCCCGGACACGTCGCCGTGCGGGTGGACCCAAACCCTGGGATCGAGGAAGGCGCATAGGCATGGCGGTTTGGGTCCTGCATCGGTCCGCCCCGTCGCAAATTCAGCTCTATTGCGGCCAAACTTACCGGATCCGCGCATAGATTTCCCCGCCAAACGACAGGCGGTTCCGCCCGTCTGTCCGGATGGGTTCGTTAATCTGGCGGCCGATCGCGCAGACGACCCCGGCGATGCGCCCAAACCGGTAGGTGTCGGCAATGAAACTCGGAGCGCGGTTTTGGGAGTTGATCTGAAATATCTTCATCGTGCCGTCGGCATTGAGGGCGATGCCGTGGTTCCCGGGCTGGGTGCCGGTCAGGTAAACTCCGGCCAGTTCGTCCCGCAGGGCTGCGATCTCGCCCGCATTGCCGATCGCCACGATGGAATCATGGGGAGCGAAGGCCGCGGCTTGGAGTGCCGGGTAGGCCAGATACCCGGCGAGTCCGAGGGCCAGAACCGCCAGGGCGGCGCGCGGGAACGGCCGGAGCAATGTAAAGGCGGTGGTAGCTGGCGGCACATAGACCAGTGCATCCTCCCGATGTGCCGACGGTTCCGGCAGGTTCGCCCGCGGGTCCGGCTGATCTCCCGCCCGGAGTCTGTCGACGATTTCCTCCGCCCCGAGCAGGTTTTCCCGTCCGCCCGGTATGGCGGGATCCGAGACCTGCAGGCCGCCTTGGATCGTGTGGACCACCCGGGTGCCCTGCGGGGTTTCCAGGACGATTTCCGGATCGGCATCGATGTTGTCCACGGGATCGATCCGGGAGAATTCCCGGAGCAGGATCAGGACTTGGTCCGGGGATAGTTCCCCCAGCACCTTGGTGCCAAAGTCGGGGCTGGCATGGGCGGCGTGCGCATCCAGTCGTACCAGGGTTGTCCGGATCATGGCTGGTCAGGGGGCCGGATTGACCAGAAAAACGGGCCAGCCGTTGAACCCCGAGCGAAACCGGCCGGTGGCGAGGTTCCCATCGTCGATCCGGCGGTCGAGTTCGAGCAGGTCGGCCGGGGAGAGTGCCACTTCCGGTGCGGGAGGAAACGCCGCGAGCATGATTCTGCCGCCCAGCGGCCTGCTCCCGGTGGCGCCCGGCACCGGCGCATTCACCCAACGGAAAAATCCGCCGGCCGGGGAGGGGGAAGTCCAGCCTTCGCCTTGCAGCAGGGACGTGCCGGCTCCGTCGGCGCCGGTCTCGTCGGTATTTGCGGGCGGCATCCGGTGCTCGTGAAGATATTTCCCGTAGGCCGCCGCGCCGGCGGTGAAGTCGGCGGCAAGTCGGTCGAGCGCAAGGCGGTGCCGGTTCGCCCGGTAGGCGGCGAAGGCTGCGGCAACCGCCAGGATCGCGACCAGCACGATCAGGGTGGCGTCGGGCAACAACCAGCGTGGCGGACCGGTGGGCGGGGCCGGTTCCTCGTGGCGAGCGGGTGCACCGGTACTTGTCCGGTCGGGCGCTGCGGGGGCGGAGGTATGAGGGAGGGTGGGCGCGATGATCATGGCCTTGGCGGTGGACGCACCCTTGGCGCTTCGGATGGGTCGAAAGTGAGGAAGGCGGCGGGCGTGCTCCGTGGGTTGGGGCACGCAGGCATCCTTATCGAAACTTTCCGCGGGATCTTGAGGCCGGAATTCCGGCAGAACCGGGACTGCCCCGGTCAGGCCGGGGGCGGCAGAAGCACCGGATCGCCCACGTGCAGCCGGCCGGACTTATGCTCGTGGATTAGGTTGAGGCCGAAGTTCACCAACGAGGGATCGCGGGCGTCACGGCGGTAGTCGGCGAGGGTGCGCAGCGGTTCCGCGCCGCGCCGCGCGGTCGTTTGGTCGGTCGTGGTCACCACGCAGCGGGCGCAGGGCCCGGCCGGTCGGAAAGCAACGGAGCCGACTTGGACGCGTTGCCAGCCGTCCTCGGCATGGGGTGCGGCGCCCGCGACCACCAGATTGGGCCGGAAGCGGTCCATGGGCACCGATTCCTCGTCCCGCGCGAGCAGGCGGGCGTTCAGCCCGGCGAGCGACGCCTCGCCAATCAGCAGAAAGGGGCAGGAATCCGCGAAGTTCACCCCATCGCCGGGCCGGGCGGCGGACTTCAGGACGAAGCGTTCGTACTCCCGGCCCGCGCGCACGAGGCGGCAGTTCACGCCGAGAAAGTCCGTCAACCATGAGGCGGGCTCATCACCACAGTCCTCGGCGGCGAGGCCCTCGTGTTTCCAGATCGTGATTCGCCGCAGCAGGGCGGAGGGATCGGGCGCCCGGCGCACGGTGAGATCCGGGCGCCCGGTGGCGGTGAGCACGAGATGTTCGTCCCGGAGCGCGGTGCCGATCAACGCCATCCCGGGCAGGGCGCGTTGGGTGAGAAAGTGCCCCGCGGGATCCACGACCAGGAAACGCCGGTCACCGATGAGGCCGAGGGCATCGATCCCGGCCGAGGCCACGGCGCAACCGCGGAGCGACTTGACCGGGTAGATGAAGAGACCAGCGAGGTGCATCGCAGGCGCAGGAACGGTGTCGCGGCCTAGCTCCGCTTGAGGACGTCGCGCGGAGTGACCTCAACCACGGCGGGTTCGGCGAGCTCCTTGGTGCCCTTGGCCCCGAGTTCGGAGAACTTGCGGGCTCCGGGCAGCAAGGTCTGCTCGAAGGAACCGACGGCACTGTTGTAGGCCTTGTTGGCGCTCTCCAATCCGCGGCCGACCTTGTCGAGATTGTCGGCGAAATTGGCAATGCGGTCGTAAAGGGCCCGGCCGAGGTCGGCGATGACGGTGGCGTTGCGTGCGACATCCTCCTGGCGCCAGCCATAGTGCGCGGCCTTGAGGAGCGCGATCAGCGTGGCGGGGGTGGCGAGCAGCACCTTTCTGGACATCGCGCGGTCGATCAGGCTGGGGTCGGATTGCAGGGCGCCGGCGAGGAATTGATCGCCGGGCAGGAAGAGCACGACGAACTCGGGGGAGGGCTGGAATTGCTCCCAGTAGTTTTTGGCCCCGAGGGCATCGATGTGGCCCCGGACCTTGGCCGCATGTTCGGCCAGCTTGGCGGCACGGATGTTTTCGTCGGAGGCGTTGGCGGCTTCACGGTAGGCCTCGTTGGGCGCCTTGGCGTCGACGACCAGCTGCAGGCCGCCCGGCAGGCGGACGACCAAGTCGGGGCGGAACGAGCCGCTGGTCTGCTGCTCCGCAAAGTCGCAATAGGCACTCATCCCGGCGAGCTCGACGACCCGGCGCAACTGCAGTTCACCCCAGGTGCCGGCGGTGCTGGTGGAACGGAGGGCGGTGGAGAGTTTCCCTGCCTCGGCTTGGAGCTGGGTCTGGGCGGTGCCCAGGGATTGGAGCTGTTCGGACAGGCGTCCGTAGGCGTCGGCCCGGGCCCGATCGATGGCGGTGACGCTCTCGCCGACCTTGTCGAGGGACTCGCGGAGCGGTCGCACCAACGACTCGATGGCCTGCTGGCGCTTCTCCAGGTCACCGGTGGAGGTGGCGTGCAGCTTGGCGAATGATTCGCGGGCAAGCTCGAGGAAGGCGGTGTTATTGCGGCTCAGCGCCTCGGCGGAAAGCGACTGGAACTCCATCGCGAGGCGGGCATGCGCATCCGTCGCCGCGGTGAGTTGCGCCGAAACGTGGGCATGCTGGGTGGCGAGCCGTCCTGACTCGGCCCGCGCGTCGGCCAGCTCGGCGGCGAGCCGGACGTTTTCCTCCTCCCGGCCCCGGAGGCGTTCGCGCAGCGCGGCTTGGCGGCCCTGCAGGTAAAGCCAGGCGAGGGTGGCGCCAAGTGCGGCGGCGGACAATGCGATCGTAAAATTCACGTAAAGCGGAAGGTTGCGGTTCGGGGGCGCCCTTGCCGACTGCCTGCTACTTGACAGTGGTAAAAGCGCCCTGCAATCCAAGCACATGCCACTTGGATTCCGCGGCGGGCGCAAGCGCCCTCGCACCGGCCGGGAGAAATGGAGTGCCGTCACATCCGGCTGACCCGTTCCCACGGCACGTCCTCTTTCTGCCCCCAACACCCCGAGTTATCCCCGACGCTCATGGCCAACGAATCCCGCCCCGCCGATCCTGTATCCGAGCCGAAGCCCTTGGTTCTGGTGGTGGACGACGAGTACGGCCCGCGCGAATCGATCGCGTTCACGTTGTCGGGCGAGTTCACCGTTGAGACCGCGGACCGGGCGGCCGACGCGATCGCCCGCATCCGCGAGCGGCCGTTCGCCGCGGTCGTGATGGACATCCGGATGCCTGAGATGGACGGCATCCGGGCCCTGGAAGAGTTGCGCAAGTACGACGCCGATGTGGCGGTGATCATGCTCACCGGGTACGGCACGCTGCTCACCGCCCAGCAGGCGATGGCCGCGGGGGCGAACCAGTACCTCCGGAAACCGCCCGACGTGAACGAGCTGATCGAGGCGGTCCGCAAGCAGACGGCCGCGACCAAGCTGCGCCGCCACCAAGCCCGGATCGCCCGGGATGCCGTCGAGCTGAACACCGCCCTGAAGCGCGAGGTCGAGCAGACCGAGCCCCAGGTGTGGCAGGGCCGGGCGTCGGTCGAGCTCGTGCATGATCTCAACAATCCCCTGACGGTGGTGATCGGCTATGCGACCCTGCTCGTCGAGGAAGCGCGCCAGATCTCGGTCTCGGATCCCGAGCGAGGCCGCAAGCTGATGGAGTACGCCGTCGTGGTGGAACGCGCGGCGGAATACTGCCACCACCTCGCGGAAAACTGGCGGCGCACGTCCAAGAAACTGGGTGATTACGAGCCCATCGACGTCGTGGCCGTGATCCAGGAGGTGCGCCAGGTGATCTTTTTCGGCAATGCGGCGATCCAGCTCGGCGGCGTCGAATCCGTCCAGGTGCGCGGTTCGAAGTTCGAGTTGATGCGGATCTTTCAGAACCTTTTCAGCAACTCGCTCGAGGCGGGGGCGAAGCGGGTGGAGGTGGCCGTCAATGTCTCCGCCGCCGGCATCGATCTGACCGTGCGCGACGACGGATCGGGCATGGATGCCGACGACGTCAAGCGCGCCCTGCGGGGCGGTTTCACCAGCAAGGCATCCGGCACGGGTCTCGGGCTCAGTATCTGCCGCCATCTGCTCGGCGCCCATGGGGCGACGTTCGAGCTCACGTCCGAGCGCGGACGCGGCACCGTGGTGCGGAGCCGCTTTCCAGCCGCGGTGGGCGTATGATGCAGCGGAGAGTCAAGATCACCGGGATTGGTCCGGTGACGCCCGCCGGAATCGGCCGCGAGGCATTCTGGCGGGGAATCCTCGAGCCGGTGAGCCGCATCCGGCCGTTCACGAAGCTCGGCGAAGAGAACGGACCTTTGGTCGCCGCGTTCATGGCCGACTTCGATGTGGAGCACTACCTCGACCGTTCCCGAGTGGCGAAAAATGCGGCCCGGCATACTGAATTCGCGTTGGCCGGAGCCATGCTGGCCCTGCGCGATGCCGGGCTTGCCGCCGAAAATCTGCGCGGCATGAATTGCGCGGTGGTTACGGGCTCATCCTTGCTGGATTTCGGGGGAATCGGCAGCGCGATTGAGAGCGTGGCGAAGCGGGGCCTGCGCGGAGTGAAGGGAAAGGTGGTTTATACGACCACGCTGACCAGTGTGCCTGATGCCATCAATCAGGCCTTGGGGATCACGGCTCGAGCGATGACTTTGCAAAGTTCCTGCTGCTCGGGTCTGGACGCGATCGGCTACTCCGCCGAGCTGGTGGGCTCAGGCGAGGCGGATTTGGCGATCTGCGGCGGCACGGAGGCCCCGTTGCACCGGTTCCCGATCTTGGAGCTTCGGGCGGCCGGGCTGACGCCACCAAATATTGAGATGGCCGAGCGCATGGCGCGGCCGTTCGACCTCTGGAGAACGACCGGGGTGGTGAGCGAGGGAGCCTGCATGTTCATTCTAGAGCCTGAGGATAGTCCCCGCCCCGGCTACAGCTTTGTGTCGGGCTATGCCTTTGCCAACGATGAGCCGAATGCGCTCTGTGGCGGCATGGTCCGGTCGGGGCGGTTGGCGATGGCGCAGGCCCGCATGCGTCCGGACCGAATCGACGCCATCAGTGCCTGGGGTCCCGGCCACAAGTTGATCGACGCCGCCGAGGCGCGCGCGATGCAGAGTCTCTTTGGCGCGGATCTGGCCCGGATTCCTGTGGTTTCGATCAAGGGAGCCATTGGGAATCCCTTGGGCGCAACGCCGGCGATCCAAGTCGCGGCGGCGGCGCTTGCGCAGCGGTTTGAGACCATCCCTCCGACCGTCAATTGGGATTACCCGGATCCGGAATGTCCGCTCAATCTTAGCAATCGTGCGCGACTACTGGCGCATGAAGCCACCCTGGTGAACGCCCACGGGGTGGGGAACGTGAATGCGGCGCTTATACTCCGCCGATGCTGACGGGACTGACGGTGGCATTGTTTGCGGGGATCATCGTGGTCGCGGTCGGTGCCCTCGTCCTCTGGTCTAACCCGCGGCGGACCGTCAACCAAGTGGTGTTCACCTGCTCGGTGCACATCGCGCTTTGGCTTGTGGCGCTTCATCTCACGGTGCGACCCGCGGCGGGGGCCGCCGGCTTGTTTTGGCTGCGCTGGACCTGTGCGATCAGTGCGTCGGTGCCGGTCCACTTTTGGTTGGTCTTGCGCGAAAGCCTCTCGGACCAGCGCCTTGTTTCGGTCCGGAGGTTTTTCCGGAGCAATGGCCTATGGCTGCTGATCACCGCAGGCCTGAGCTACCTGCCATTCACCGATTTCTTCATCCCCTATTATTCCACCTCCCAGAGCCGGGTCTACGGACTGGGCTATAGCATTTATATCGTGACGGTTGGCGGGCTCTATTTCCTTTTGGCGATTGCTGCGTTTGTTGGCAGCCGGAAACTGCCCGAAGGGAAACGGCTGGAACTGCAGGTCTGGCTGTACGGCGGTTGCACGATGACGATTCTGATCCTTGTGCTCATGATCCTGAACCGGATCACGCATGACCGCGATCTCACGGCACTCTACCAGCCCGTGGTGGTGATGATCTTCTATGCCGGCACGGCGCTCGCGATCACCACGGGACGGATTTTTGACGCCCGCCAGCTGTTTCTGATTGTCCTGCAGAAGATCGTGCTGGTCATCAGTGTGGCCGCGGTGGCCTACATGCTGGACTCATCACTCACGGCCATCCTCAACCCCGACAACGTTTCCAATCGGCTTCTGGAGTTGGCGGCGTGGGCCGCCACCTCGGCGGTGGCCTTGTGGTTTGCGGCGGCCCTCAATGATTGGCTGAATCGTTGGTTCAAGTTTTTCCCGGAAAGTGCGGCCCGGCGGGCGGCATTCGAGGCCGCGAAGTCTGAACTTACCGTCGAGGGCCTTGAGCAGGCCTTTCTTCCCATCCTCCGCGGCTGGGGTCAGTCGGAGCATGCGATCGTGCTTTCCGGCCCCAAGGAGGAGATCAAGGGTTCCGGGATCAGGCTTCCCGCCGAGGCCTCCATGGTGGATGTGCTGCGGCGGATCCGGTGGGCCACTCCTGAGCGGCTGGTGCGCGAGCGGACCGATGTCGAAAGGGCCCAGATCGAGGAATTCATGGCCCGTCACCACTTGGGCGTGCTCGTGTGCAGCCGCGGACTTTCGCTGACCGTCTTGGTGGGGGTGGGAGTCCCGTTTTCGCGTCGGCCCTTCACGTACCCACAGGTCCAGCAGTTGATTGAGTTGACGGAGATCGTTGAGACCGCACTGGAGCGCGCTCATTTCTCCACCCGCGCACAACAGGCCGAGCGGCTCGCCACGGTGGGTCTGCTGGGGGCCGGCGTTGCCCATGAGATCCGCAATCCTCTCGTTACGATCAAGACCTTCGTCCAGCTCCTGCCGCAGCGGCACCACGAGGAGGGCTTCCGCCGGAAATTTTTCCAGTTGATCAGCGAGGAAATCACCCGGATCGATCGGCTCACGGAGCGCCTGATGGAGCTGGGTTCGCCCCGCTCCTATTTTATGGTGCCGCAACCGCTGCATCCCCTTCTGCGCGGCACGCTCGAGCTGGTGGAGCCCAAGGCGGCCGACCGCGGCGTCGACATCGCCACCGATTTCCAGGCCGCGCCCGATGTGATCGACACCGACGCCGCGGCCGCCCGCCAGGTCCTGCTCAACCTCTGCCTCAATGCCGTCCATGCGATGGAGAGTGTGCCGGGACCCCGCCGGATCCGGCTTGCCACCCGCAATGTCCCGGGCGGCGTCGAGGTCAGTGTCACCGACACCGGCCCCGGCCTCGCCTCGGAAATGCTGCCGCGGCTCTTCACCCCGTTCCAGTCCACGAAGTCGACCGGCTTTGGACTTGGGCTCGCCATTTCGAGCGAGATCATGTCCGGTCTGAAGGGAACGATCGCGGCCGATCCCCCGCGCGCGGGCGAGGGCGCCACTTTCCGGCTGATATTTCCATGTCCATCACTTTCGTCCTAGCGACCGTCGACCTCCAGCTCGCGGCCCTTTGGGAAAATCAAGTCCCGCCGGGACGGACGGTGGTTCGTCTTTTCTCGACCCGGGACCAGCCGGTGGTGCCCGCCGGAGTGTCGGCGGTCGTGGTGCTCGATGCGGGTTCGGAACCCGATCTGCCGCCCGCGCTCGCCAAGCGCCCGACGATCTTCGTGGGTGAACCTGGCAGCCTGCCGTACGAACAGGCCCGCCTGGCGGGCCGGGCGCGGATTTACCTCGGCTACGAGGAGAGCGGACAACGCCTGCGGGAGTTTCTCCCCCTGCTGGAGGAGATTGCGACCAAGGAGTCCATGCTCGCCATGCTCGTGGAAAAGCACCGGAAGACCGAGGTGACGTCCGGCACGCGGACGCCGTTCCGGAGCGGGGGCGGGGCCGAGGTCACCGAGTTGTGGGACTTTTTCGAGGGGGCGGTCGAGAGCATCGACTCGCGCGACCGGCTGATCCTTGAGTTCCGGCGCGCGGCGCGCCACCAGTTGCGGGCTTCACATGCCGTGTTTTTTCTCCGCGAACCCGACGGCTTCCGGGCGGATCGAGGCACTTCCTTTTTCCCTCTCAATGATGGGCTGGTCGCGTACCTGGAAAACCACCCGGCCGTGATTGACGGGCTGAACTGGGATGGCCCTGCCGATCCCGTGGCCGAGCTGGCGGTCCGCAACCGGCTGGGCATGTGGGGCGCGCGGCTGCTGATCCCGATTCACGACAACGGCCGGCTGCTCGGCCTGATCGCTCTTGGGGTGAGGGTGGACGGCCAGCCCTATGATGAGGCCGACCGTGAGTGCGCCGTGGGGCTGGCCCGCTTGTTGCGTCAGCTTCTCGGGTGGAGCACCCAGTTCGCGACCCTGCAGGCCTTGGTCAACCAGTCGGCCGTGGGGGTCAAGTACCTGCCTCGCACCCTCATCCTGGGATCCGACGAACCGGCGCCGCGGCAGGCTCCGCTGGTGGTCCGCGATCTGATCGGGCGCGTGCGCCGGACCCGCGAGACCTCCCGGACCGGGCCCGAGGAGGGTCAGCCTTTCCGCGCCAGCGCGGGACTTGTGGCCGAGACCGGCGGAATTTGGGCCGTCTGGGAGGAAGTCAGCGGGGAGCTGCACGACGCCGTGGAGCGGCGCCGCGTGGACCGCCTCCGCCTGCTGCACGAACTGGCTCTCACCTTGGCGCATGAACTGGGCAACCCGCTCGTGTCGCTCTCCGCCTTTCGCCAGACCCCGGAGGAGTTTGGCCTGCCCGCCAAACTGCTGCCGGTGCTCAAAGGTGACATCGCCAAACTCGAGTCCCTCTCCGAGCGAATCAGCCTCATGCACGCGCTGCACGAATTGCACCCGGCCCCGGTCGAGATCGACCGGATCGTCAAGGCCGTCGGCGAGGCCCGCGGCGTGACGGTGGCAACCGGTCCGGAACCAGTCCGGCTCCATGCGGTGGGTCGGCTTCTGGAGATGGCGCTGGGCGCGCTCGTGGATTCCGTCACGGAGAACCGGGTCGGGCACGACGACATCCAGATCGTCATGCAGCTCCGCTCCACGGGCACGGGTTCGGAGACCACGGCGCTGCTCTCGATCCAGGGCAAGCATCTTGAACTCGAGGGCGTCCTGCCCGAGCCGACCGCGACGGCGACGCCCAATCAGGGTCGCCTCGGGGTTTTTCTGGCGAAGGAAATCATCCGGCTGCATCACGGGGAAATCCACGCCGGTCCCGGCCTGTTCGGCACGGAGATCCTCATCTCCCTGCGGAGTTGGTGACCCGCCCCGCCGGCGCCGCTGTCCCTTTCGTCGATGCCACCCCCGGATTTCGGAGCCATCATGACCGCGTGGGCCCGGCGCCAGCCGGCCGTCACGGGTCTGACCCTGATCGGCTCACGCGTGCGCCCGGCCGGGGACGCGGTCTGGCGGGCGGACGGACATTCCGACTGGGATTTTCAGGTGATCACCTCGCAGCCGGATGTTTTCCTGCGGCGGGATTGGGCGCTTGAGCTCAAGGGCGTGGAGCTTCTCGCCTACGGGGTGAGGCCGGCCCGGATCGGGGGCGTGCCCAAGGTCAACGCGGTTTTTGCGGGCGCCGAGGCCGACTTCGTGATCCTGCCCGAATCCGCCCTGATTCCCTTGCGCCGGGCGGTCGCGAACGGGCGGCACCGCCGGCCCGGTCCGGAGCGCGCCGCACTGCAGGATCTGGCGCTCGTGATCCGGCCCGGCTGGAAATTTTTGCGGGGTGCGCGCACGTGGGCCCCGATGTTCCGCCGGGTGGTGGCGGACATTCCCGACGCCCGTCCCGTCGAAGCGACCCTGCGCAATCTGGCGGAGTGTTTCTGGTGCGACCTCGTCTGGATCCGGCGGAAGCTGGAGCGGGGCGAGTTGTTGGCCGCGCAGCGCCTGCTGCACCAGTCCCTCGCTGAGACCAACCTGCGGCTGCTCCACGAGCTGCGCCTCCGCCGCGGCCAGCGGAGTTTTCCCGAGGGCCGACGGCTGGAGAAAATTGCCCCGGCCGCCGAGGTGAACCTGGCGACCGTCGCGACCAAGGTCTCGGTGAAGGGCCTGCGGGCCGCCACGGAACGGGCCGCCCGGAACTGCACGGCGCTGATGCGGGCGCTCGTGGGCCGCGATTGGACGCCGCCGCAACTCAGCTCGACTGGAACAGCTCGGCGATGATGTCCTCGAGGGGGACATCCTCAATCGTGATGTCGGCCACGGGCCCGGCGCTGAGGATCTCCTGCGAGACGGCCCCGATGTTTTCGCCGGGCACGCGCAGGGTGAATTTGCCGTCGGGCGCGCGGGTGGTCTGGCCGTAGTGCGAGCTCCAGTCGTCGGGGAAGATCGTGCGGCCCGCGGCATCCGCGCCGGCGGCGGCGGGCATGAAGGTGATGATCTTCTGTTTGCTGCCTGAGCCTGATTCGAGCCGGTCGAGCGCGCCGTCGTAGATTTTCTTTCCCTTGTGGATGACGATGACCCGCTCGCAGAGTTCCTTGATGTCGGCCATGTAGTGGCTCGTGAGCAGGATCGTGACGCGGTGCTTCCGGTTGTACTCCCGCAGGAAGTTGCGGACCGCCTTCTGCGAAATGACGTCGAGGCCGATCGTTGGCTCGTCGAGGAACAGCACCCGCGGACGGTGGAGCAGGGCGGCGATCAGCTCCATCTTCATGCGCTCGCCGAGGGAGAGTTCGCGGACCTGGACGTTGAGCTTCGCGCGCACGTCGAGCAGGTCGACGAGTTCGTCGAGGGTCTGCTGGTATTCCGCTCCGGGGAGGCCGTAGATGTGCCGCAGGAGGACAAAGGATTCGATCGCCGGCAGGTCCCACCAGAGCTGGTTTTTCTGGCCGAGCACGAGGGCGAAGATGCGGCGGTAGGCGTTGTCGCGCTTGGTCGGGTTAAAGCCGGCGACCTGGGCGGTGCCGCTGGTCGGGTGGATCAGCCCGGAGAGCATCTTCAGCGTGGTGGTCTTGCCCGCTCCGTTCGGCCCGAGGAAACCCACGAATTCGCCCTCGGCGATGCTGAAGCTGACGTCGTCGGCCGCGCGCGTCTCCTCGAAGTCCCGCTTGAACAGCCCGCGCACGCCCCCGAGGAAGCCGGGCTGCTTTTTGTAGGTGCGGAAGACGCGGGTGAGATGGGAGACCTCGATCATGGATGACGCAGGTCCTAACCGGGCGCAGGCGTGGGAAAGATGCAAGGGGAAGGTTACGGTCCGGGCTTTGACGGCGCCGCGGAATTATGCACTTTCGGCGGCATGAAGGTTTCCCCGTGGTCCGCGGCCCCCGCCCTCGCGTTCGCCCTGGTATTTTCCGCCTGCTCGGGTCCGAGCACGATGTCGCGGATCAACGCCAACCGCGCGGTCTACAATACCTGGCCGCCAGAGATCAAGGATGCCGTGCTGGCCCAGAAGGCGATTCCCGGCATGAATCCAGACATGGTGCGGGTGGCGCTGGGCAAACCGACGGAGGTGGTCCCGGGCGCCAATCCCGGCGAGGAAGTTTGGATCTACCGGCGCGGCGGTGCGGGCGAAGGCAGCGGACCAAACATGCAGCTCGGAGCCAGCATCGGCGGCATCCAAGTGGGCGGCGGCAACGGTGGCGGCGGCGGGATGGGCGCGGCCCAAGGTGACGAGGATACCGGCGAGGTTTTGTTCAAGGCCGGCCTCGTGGTCCGCTCGAACGTGATTCCGTAGGGATCGAGTTCGAAGGTAGGGCGGACTCGGTGAGTCCGCCGGATCAGAAACGGATATCGCGGCTGAGGCACCGCCACAGCCCTACCTTTCCGATCAATCAGTGCCCCAGCTTCGTATAATCCAGAACCGTGTGGCTGATATGGCCCGCGGCGAGGCAGGCGCGGTCGGTCAGCAGTCCGTCGGGCGAAAGATCCTCGCCGTGGTTGTAGACGAAGCGGTGCATGCCGTCGGTTTCCGCCGGGCCGAACATGCCGGTGGCTGAGATGCGGGCCGGCACGGTCAGATGGAGCGGGCTGTCGGCGCGGCAGGGGAAGGGAAAGTTCACATTGTGCACGGTGAACGGTCGCCGGTCGCCGTGCGCGAGTAGCTCACCGGCCAGGCGGCCGGCGTGTCCGACGGTGGCCGTGATCGTGGCGGCAACCTCCGGGGTCATCGCGGAGCCGGGTTTTTTCAGCGCGAGAAATCCGGGTGGCGTGAGTTCCTGCGAGAACGCCACGGCGGGCAGGCCGTGCAGCGCGCCTTCCCAGGCGCCGCCGATCGTGCCGCTGGCGAGGATGAACCCGATGCTGGTGTTGCGGCCGGTGTTGATGCCGGAGACGACGCCCTCGATCGCGTGGCCCGCGCCGTCGGCCAGCGCGGCCCGGCCGTCCGGACCCCGCGGCAGGAGATGGGCGAGGGCGATGTTCACGCAATCGCTCGGCGTGCCGTCCACGATCCAGGTCGGGCAGCCGAGCCCGCGATCCTCGCGCCGTGAGGGCACGGGGCGGTGGCGTGATTTCGCCGCGCCGATCCAGCTCTGCTCGCGCTCCGGGGCGACCACCGCCGTGCGATGCCCGGCGGCCAGGAGCGCGCGGACCAGTTCGTGGAGGAGATGGCTGTCGATGCCGTCATCGTTGGTGACGAGGAGATTCATTTTGCGCCCACGTACCTAGCGGAGCATCCGTCAGACAACACACGAAAGACACGAAAAGGGAGTCGGAATTGCGGTGGCGACAGTTGAGGCCACGGCCCCGATCCGGGCAGCCAACAATAAAAAAGCCGGAGGCGAATGAACGCCTCCGGCTGGGTCGGGCTTAGGACTTAAGCCTGAAACTTAAACAGCAGGCTCAGGCCTGTGGGGCCGGGGCCTCGGGCGCGGCGCCTTCGGCGGGCTGCTGGCCTTCCATTTCCTTCATCGCGGCCTTGCGCGAGAGGCGGACCTTGCCGGAGCGCTCGTCGATGCCGACGCACTTCACCCAGATCATGTCGCCCATCTTGACGACGTCCTCAGTGCGGCGCACGCGGAAGTCCGCGAGCTCGCTGATGTGGACGAGGCCTTCCTTGCCGGGGGTGCACTCGACGAAGCAGCCGAAGTCCTTCACGCCGGTGACGCGGCCGTGGTACAGCTTGCCGGGTTCGATCGGGGCGCCGCCGCCACCGCCACCGCCGCCACCGGAACCGCCGCCGCAGAGACCGTCGATCTCGGCGATCGCACGGTTCATGGCCTCGGCGTTGTTGGAGTAAACGAACACCTTGCCGGAGTCGTCCTCGGCGATGTCGATCTGCGCACCGGTGGTCTCGGTGATGCGGCGGATCGTCTTGCCGCCTGGCCCGATGAGCAGGCCGATCTTCTCGGGATCGATCTGGATCGTCTGGATCCGGGGGGCGAACTTGGAGAGGTCGGCGCGGGGCGCGGGGAGCGCGGCGAGCATCGCGCGGAGGATCTCGATGCGGGCGTCGCGGGCCTGGAAGACCGCGGTCTTGGCGATCTCGAAGGGCAGGCCGTTGATCTTCAGGTCGAGCTGGAAGCCGGTGATACCCTTGGTCGTGCCGGCGATCTTGAAGTCCATGTCGCCGAAGTGGTCTTCCTCACCGAGAATGTCGGTGATGGTGGTCCACTTGGTGATGGCGCCATGGGCGTCCATCTCGGTCATGAGGCCGCAGGAGATGCCGGCGACCGGAGCGATGATGGGCACGCCGGCGTCCATGAGGGCGAGGCAGCCGCCGCAGATCGAGGCCATCGAGGTCGAGCCGTTGGAGGCCATGATCTCGGAGACCACGCGGATGGAGTAGGGGAACGCGTCCTCCGGGGGCAGCACCGGGACGAGCGAGCGCTCGGCGAGGGCACCGTGGCCGATTTCGCGGCGGCCGGGGCCGATGAAGCGGCCGGCTTCGCCGACGGAGAACGGCGGGAAGTTATAATGGAGAATGAAGCTCTTCGACTTCGCGCCGCCGGTGAGGCCGTCCATGTCCTGGGCTTCCTTGGTCGGCCCGAGGGTGACGATGGCGATGTTCTGGGTGTCGCCGCGCTGGAACATGGCGGAACCATGCACGCGGGGAAGGACGCCGACCTGCGCCTGGAGCGGGCGGAGGGACTTGGCGTCGCGGTGGTCGGAGCGGACGCCCTTGGCCAGCACGGTGGCGCGGTACGCCTTGTACTGCAGGTCCTCGAAGACGACGTTGAGGTCGACATCGGTGAACTTGCCGTCGCCGAGCTCGGCGAGGAGGGCCGCCTTGGCCTCTTCCTTGAGGAGTTTAACGTTGGCGGAGCGGACGTTCTTCTCGAAGCCGAAGATGGCGGCGGAGACGCGCTCGGCCGGGACGACGCGCTCAATGATGGCCCGGGCCTCGGGGGTGGCGCCGATGAGCTTGAAGGTGGCCTTCGGTGTGCCGGCGAGCTTCTGGAGCTCCTTGATCGCGGCGATGATCGGCTGGATGGCCTCGTGGCCGAACGCGAGGGCCTCGATGAACTTATCCTCGGAGATCTGGTCCGCGGAGCCTTCGATCATCAGCATGTCCTTGGTGTTGCCGACGTAGATGAGGTCGAGCGACGAGGAATACATCTGCTCGATCGTCGGGTTGGCGACGAACTTGTCGTCGATCAGGGCGACGCGGACGCAGCCGATCGGCCCGTTCCACGGGATGTCGGAGATGGCGAGGGCGGCGCTGGCGCCGTTGACCATCGAGATGTCGGAGTCGTTGATCAGGTCGGCCGAGAAGAGCTGGCCGATGATCTGGACCTCATTGAGGAAACCCTCGGGAAAGAGCGGGCGGCAGGGACGGTCGCAGAGGCGGGAGATCAGGATCTCGCGCTCGGAGGGACGGCCCTCGCGCTTGAAATAGCCGCCGGGGAAGCGGCCGGCCGCGGCGTACTTGTCGCGGTAGTCGCAGGTGAGCGGGAAGAAGTCCTGGCCCGGGCGCATGGTCTGCGCGGCGCAGGCGGTGACGAAGACGTTGGTCTCGCCCACGCAGACATTGACGGCGCCGCCGGCGAGCTGGGCGATCGAGCCGGTGGAGAAGGTCATCCCAATGCCGGGGACGGTGACGGAGTGTTTCTGATTCATATACTTTCTGGATTACGGATTACGGACATGTGCCGCCGGATAAGATGGACCGGGGCTGCGGCACGCGCCCTGGAGTCCGGGGTTTCCCGTTGCGGGAAGTGCAGCGGGCCGGATGTGGCCGCGCTGCGGTTGGGTTTGGTTCTTGGAACCGCCCTGGTCACCTCGCTCAAACGCGAGAGATTTCTGTTTGTCGCCTCGGCCGGGTTGTACCGGCGGGGAAGAGGCAAACGGAAATGTCCCGGTCTGGATTCGAGTGTCGAAATGACAACGGGCGATCCGCGGATCGGATCGCCCGTGTGGCTAAAGCGTTATTTGCGGAGACTGAGCTTCTGCAGAATCTCGGAATACTTCGGAAGGTCGTGCTTCTTGAGGTAGTCCAGCAGCTTGCGACGGCGGCTGGCCATCTGAAGGAGCCCGCGGCGGGAGTGGAAGTCCTTGCGGTGCGTGCGCAGGTGCTCGGTCAAGTGATTGATCCGGGCGGTGAGCAACGCGATCTGGACCTCGCTGGAGCCGGTGTCCTTCTCGTGGGTTTTGTACTGGGCGATGATCTCGGGTTTAACGACGGTGGTAGACATGGTTTAGTGTTTGAGTTGCACGACTGTAGGGGCCCTCAGGCGACCCGTGGCACCCGCTTCCACCCCCGCAAGGGGGCTTCCGCCGGCACCACCGTTCCAATCCCGCGGAAGCGGGACCAGTCATGGTGGAAGTCCACAACCGATGGACTTTCACTAACGCAAGGAGCCAGCATCCGTGGCGCCCCGGGGCCGGGCAAGCGTATTTTTAGGGGGTTCCCGCCTCCCGGCCTCCGCCCGGTCACCCTGCCCGGAGCTGGATGATCTTGATGCCGGCGCAGCCGGGAAGCTTCCGCACGCGATCCAGCAAGGTGGCGCGGTGGAAGAAGAGCTCGTTGCGCACAACCGCATGGGCGGCAAGGACCACGAGTTTGCGGCCGTCCTGCTCGACCCGCGCGGCGTGGGAGTACGAGGCGTTGGCGCTGCCCACGAGTTCGACCCAGTGGTCGCGGATGGTCTGTTCGGCGGAATCGCGACCAATCTGGTACTTCCCCAGCAGTTCATCGAGCACCCCGGCGATGCCGATGGTGGGGCGGATTTTTTGGTAGCGAGGCGTGTCCGGCGGCAGGTTGCGGAGATCGCCGATCAGTTCCTCGGCCGTGCGGCTGAAATGATGAGGTTCCTTAGCCACGGGGCGGCTCCTTCCGTTGCTCGGCCTCGTAGAGCCGGCTGTAGCGCACCAAGGCCCCGAAGGCCGTGGCCCATGCGATGTAGAGGCCCGGGAACCCATCGAGAAAACCGAGCCGCAGGAAGAAGGCGCGGAAGAAACGCCACGCCGGACGCAGGACCGCGGTGGCGGCCGAGAAGCGTCCGCCCTTCGCCTGCTGCTGCTGCACGAACAGGTCCGCGAAGGGGTTGATTTTCGCCACGTGGCTCGAAAGCGTCGGAAACGAGAAGTGGTGCAGGTCGCCGCGCAGCGTTGCGACCGGCCCGTGGCATTCGACCTTCTCGTGCACAAAGGCGTCGCCACCCCAGCGGGCCCGGTCGCGGCGGAAGAGGCGCAGGCTGAGATCGGGATACCAGTCGCCGTGGGTGATCCACCGGTCGATGAACCAGACCTTGCGGGGAAAACGCACGCCGGCGAAACGCTCGTGGTCGCCGGCAAAGAAGCGAAGAATCGCGGCCTGCAGCGCGGGTGAGACCTCCTCGTCCGCATCGAGCGAGAGGACCCAGGGATTGGCGGCGAGGGCCGTGGCGGCGTTCTTGGCGTCGCGAAATCCCTGCCACGGCAGATGGTGCACGGCGGCGCCGGCCTTCTTGGCGACCGCCTCGCTGCCATCGGTGGTGTGGTTCAGCACCACCACGATCTCCGCGACCCAGCCCTGCACGCTCGCCAGGCAGCGCGGGAGGTTTTTCTCCTCGTTCCGGGCGATGATCACGACGGAAAGGGGTGGGGTGGTGGTGGAACTCACGGCGACGGCCCGAGGTTGTTGACGAGATTGGCCCCGGCGTAAAGGCGGGGTTGGGGGTCAGAAGGCGGACGGCGGAAGACAGAGGACGGAATCCGAACTGTAGGAGCGGCTTTACGCCGCGAATTTCCGGGCATCGCGGGGTGAAGCCGCTCCTACACCCAGATCCTGTCACCGCTTCCCAAGCAACGACCGCGGGATCTGGTAGAGATAACCGCAGGACCGCCACGCGCGCACGAGTGCCTTGCGGGCCTCGCCGCCGCGACCGACGACGGCGTTGAGTCCGGCGGCCAAGGTAAAGCCCGCGGCCTTCAGCAGATTCCCCGGCAGGCGTGAGAGCAGATAGCCGGTGGCAGCGCCTTCGCTCACGCGGTCGATCACGCGCGATCGCGCCGAGTCGAAGGCATGGCGGCGCACATAGGCGAACGTGGTGCGCCCGGCCGGCATCTGGTGTTGGACCACGGCCGCTGGCGCGAACCAGATCTCGCGTCCCGCCGCGCGCAGCTTCCGCGTCAGCACATTCTCGTCGCTGCTGAATTGTTTGCCGCCTTCGCGCGTGACGGACGTGTCGAACAGGCCGATGCCCATCAGCGCCTCGCGCCGGAACGCCAGGTTGGCGCTCATCGGCACCTGCCCTTCGGGGGTGGGGCCGGTGTCGGGGCGCAGCGCCTGCGGACCGTGAAAACCGCGCACCCAGTCGGGGCACCCCTCGGGAAAAACCGGCACGACTTCGCCCCCGACCGAGGCGATGCGGCCGGCGGGGTCGGCGACAAACGGCGCCACCATCTCGCGCAGCCAGTCCGGGCGGGCCAGAATGTCGTCGTCCCCGAAGACGAGGATCTCGCCCGTGCTCTCGTTGACGCCGCGGTTGCGGGCAAAGTTTGCGCCCTGCCGGGTCTCAAGGACATGGCGCGGGGCCTTCTTGGCGGCGGCGAACTCCGCGACCACCGCCTTGGTCTCGTCGGGCGAGTTGTTGTCCACGATCACGATCTCGAAGCGGTCCGCCGGGTAATCCTGCGCGACCAGGGTCGCGAGGGTCTCGCGCAGCCACCGGGCCCGCCGGTAGGTCGGGATGATGATGGAGACGGTGGGTGGCATGGCGCCAGATGAAGTTTAAGGGGAAAGTTGAAGGCTTGATCCAGTAGCGTGAGGACAGGGTCTTTCCGGCTCTTAAACTTCAACTTTCAACTTCGACTGGCGCGCCATGATTTGCAGGGCGCGCCACACCCAGCCGCTCGGCAGAAAGCTGAACGGGATGCGGCGGAAACGCCGGGTCCGCGCGAGGATGGCTGGCTTCTCCGGGAACCGCCGCCCATACGCGCGGGCATCACGGGCCGAGTAGAAGCGGGCGAGCCAGAGGGCCAGCGGCCGCCGGCCGAGCTGGTCGATCGCGACCTGCCGGCGGAGCAGATGGACTTGTCGCAACATGCTCGGCCAGGTGCGCGCGGTCCATTGCTCGGGGTTCCGCCGGTAAAACGCGGCCACGGTGCGCACGACCTCGACCGCGCCAGAACAGTTGAGGCGGTACCAGAACTCGTAATCGGCGAGCGGGCCATGGCGGACATCGAACCCGCCGAGGCGCAGCGCGAGTTCGCGCGGAAAAAGCACGCCGGGAAAGGGCGTGAACGAGCTCTTGATAAAATACAGCGGCAGGTAGGGCCGGACCTCGCTAAGGTCCGCGGGTCTGGCCAGTACCGGGGGCGTCTCGCCCTGCACCACGCGCGTGCACACCGCGGCGAGGCCGGCGCGCAGGCGCGGCACCACGGCGTCGAGGTACCACGGGTAAAGGGTGTCGTCCTCGTGCAGCACCATCACCCACTGGCCGCGGGCCTGGCGGATGCACTCGTTCCAATTTGCCACCGGGCCGCGTCGAGGCTCGTTGCGGATGTAGCGGAAACGGTCGGCCGGGTATTTCGCCACTGCCGCCGCGGTCGCCGGCAGGCCGCCGTCGTCGCAGACCACCACCTCGTAATCCACGCCGGCCGTCTGCGCGGCGATGCTGGCGAGGGTCTCCGCCAGCATCTCCGGCCGGTTGTAGGCGGGGATGCCGAAGGTGATCAGGGGGGTATCGGGCATGGGATCAGGGAGGGGAAATCTGGAACTCAGGAAAGCAGGAAAGAAACTTTCGGATCGGGCGGGAAGAACCTGATTTCCTGAGTTCCAGATTCACCGGTCGAATTTCGCCCGGATTGCTGCAACCACCCGATCGACGGTGATATTGCGCACGCAGAAGTTCCGGTAGGAATCCCCCGGCACGCATTGATCGGGCGACGCACACGCCGGGCAGGGCAGGGGAGGCTGGAGCAGCGTGTGGCCCGCCCCAACCGGCGCGAACGGCACGGGATTCTGCGAGCCGAAGAGTGCCACGACGGGCGTGCCGACCGCGGCGGCCACGTGCATCGGCCCGCTGTCGTGGCAGAGCATGAGGTCGAATTGCGCGGCCAGCGCGGCGAACTGCGGCAGGCCGAGGGCGGCGTTGATCGTCACGACGTGCGACTTCGCCGCCGCCTTGATGCGCGTGACGGCCTCCTGCTCGCCGGGGCCGGCGATGACGAACACCTGCGCCCCGAGTTCGTCCTGCACGCGGTCGCAGACCCGGGCGAAGTTTTCCGCCGGCCACATCCGGAAGGCGCTGCGGCTGCCGGGATGGAGCAGGATGCGCCGGCCGGCGCCGCGGATGAGTTGGCGGGCCGCCGCGACATCGGACTCGCGCGGCACGAGGCGCACCTCGCGGCTCGCGATCGGCACGCCGGCGGGCGCCAGGGCGGAGAGGTAATACTCGATGATCGAGCGGTGCTCGTGTTTGGCCGGGTCGGACTGCACCGCCGCGGTGTAGACCCACGGCCACGCGTGCCGCACATACCAGAGTGCAACGCGAACCGGCGCGCCCGTGAGGCGGGTGATGAGGGCGGTGCGCTCGGTGTTGTCGAGGTCGAGCACATGCGTGTAGCGGGCACGGCGCAGCCGGCGGATGAAACCCGGCCACTCGCCGAGGCCGCGCGGGAGCACGAGCGTCTCGTTGACGTCGGGATTGAGCGCGAGCAGCGGCGCGAAGGCCGGCTCAGCCACGGCGTCGAGCCGGGCGTCGGGCCAGTGCAGCCGCAGGTTCCGGAACACCGGCCCGAGCAGGACGATGTCGCCAAGATACCGGCGGCGGATGACGAGGACGCGCGGCGGGGTGTGCAAGATGCGGAGCAGTGTTTTGCGTGACGGAGCCCGGTCAAGGTGGTTCCGGCTTGGCGGCAAGCCGGCAGACCCGCACGTTGGCGCGCATGAAATACGTGGAGCCCGCCTGGCTGCCGCCCCCCCGAGCAGCGCCGCACCGACTACTACGCCCACCTGCGGCGGGAGATTATCGAGGCCGTGCCCGAGGGGTGCGAGGTGATCCTGGATGTCGGCTGCGGCAAGGGCACGCTCGGCCGCTGGTTCAAGGAGAACGGCGTGGCCCAGGTCTGGGGCGTGGAGCTGATGGCGGGCCCGGGCGAGGCGTCGAAGCAGTGGCTCGACCGCGTCGTGATCGGCAACGTGGAGCAGACCGCGCTGCCGTTCCCCGCCGGCTCGGTCGACTGCATCATCTGCGCCGACCTTCTCGAGCACAC
>CAIYFD010000033.1 GCA_903925425.1 uncultured Opitutia bacterium
ATCCTGCTTCGCTCTGCAAGTTTCGCAGGACACGGTCCGCGGTTAAAAACTTCCGCGGTCAGGACAACGAGGCATGGGCTCTGTGAGCTCTGTGCCTCTGTGGCCAAAACCGGTTTGAAAACCGCGGCCGGCTCGGCGAGCCAGCCCTACCTTTCGATCCTCAGAAGCGGACCGTCATCTGCAGCGCGGTGGTCTGCGAGTACGGGTGCGGGGCGTTGGTCTCGTGCTGGAAGCTGTGCTGGAGCTTGAGCTGGGTGTGGGCGCTCAGGCGGAACGACGGGGCGAGGTCGAAGCGCCAGGTGGAGCGGCCCCAGGCGGCCTCGCCGCCGGTGCCGTTGGGGATCGTGTCGTAGATCTGCCGGTTCCAGCGGGAGGCGAACGAGAAGCTCGGTCCAAAACGGTAGCTGGCCTCGACGTAACCCGAATAGGTGTTGGCGCTCGTCACGCCGGGGATCCCGAAGCGGGAGGCAAAGACCTCCGACCAGACCTGCCAACGGTGCCACGCGAAGGAGACGTCGCTACCAAGCACGGTCTGGCGGTAATCATTCCGGGATGTCCCGGGGAGCAGGGTGTTTTCCGCGCTGGCGCGGAGATACGGGCCCTGGCTCGCGGAGAGGCCGAAATTCCACGCGGCGTCGGGTCGGTAGCCGAGGCGACCGCCGATCGTGCCGTCGTTCCAGCGGCGCGGCAGGTCGTCCCACACGCCCGGGTCCGACGAGAGCGATCCATTCTTCCATTCGGCGGCGACGTCGATCTTGCCGAGCCGGCCGGCGACCGCGAGGCCCGTGCCATAGGCGGGGCCCCAGAGGATCGGCACGCGGAGGGATTTTTCCTGCTGCTCGGCCCGGACCACCGGCGCCGGCGGCACATGGGCCCACGAGAGCAGCTGGCGCGGCGAACGGACCGCGGCGGTGTCCCAGATCCCGGTCAGGGCCTCATAGGGCAGCGGGGCCGTGATAAAGGGGTTGGACCAGGATCCGTGGCGCGGCACCCAGCTCCCGACCACGGTGCCGAAACGCCCGACCTGGGCGGTGAAACCGCCGCGGTCGGTCGGCGTGGTGCGCAGGGCATATTCGTCCAGGCGGACGCGAATCGGTCCGGACGACGGATCAAAGCCGCGGTCGACGCGCATCTGCGCGAAGGCGTAAAGCCGCCGGCCGAGCTCGGCATCGAGATAGACCGACAGCCGGGGATTCAGCAGCGAATGTCCGTTCGTGAACAGGAGCCCCGGCGAGGGTTGGGAGAACTGGTAGCCTTCCAGATCCAAGGTGCCGCTGGCCTGCACGCGCACCTGCCCCTGCATCGTCTCCGTCGCGAGGGCCCCGTCGATGGTGTCGAGAAATCCTTGGGCCCGCAGGGCCGGCAGCCCGCCCCCAAGGGCGACCGCGGCCAAGCACGTCACCCAGACGCGGAATCTACGTCCGCTGCTCACGACGGGGGTTTTGCCGGGGTACTGCATGGCGACGTGGGGAAGGTGAGCGTTCAGCAGCGGAAATGCCACCGGGAATTTGATTTGTCCGGTGACGTTTCGGCTCTGGGATGAGATGCACCGGGAGAGGGTTTCTTCCCGTTGTTAACGGGTATTATACCGGAAACCCAAACCGGTTTTTTGCCACAGAGGCGCAGAGAGCACAGAGCCCAAGCCTCGTTGATTTTTTGGGTCTCGAACTCCCAGATTCTTGAACCACGGACTCCACGGATGATTTCCGGACCCCAAGCCTCGGGATTGTTGGTTCGGAAATCGGAGATCAAAATCCGTGAAATCCGTGTAATCCGTGGTTAAAAACTGCCGGGGTTCGGACAACGAGGCTCGGGCTCTGTGAGCTCTGTGCCTCTGTGGCAAACCCTGCCGGAAACATCGCGGCCGGCGCGCCAGCCCTACCTGCCGCCAGCGGGCTGGCGGA
>CAIYFD010000034.1 GCA_903925425.1 uncultured Opitutia bacterium
GCGGTGATCGAAGTTTTTAACCACGGATTTCACGGATGGCACGGATGGAACCCTGAATGACGCATGATAAATAAACGGAACATGCGGATTTTATCGCGGCTGAGGCACCGCCTCAGCCCTACCTTCAATCCATCCGTGTAATCCGTGGTCAAAAGCTTCCGGCTCAGAACCCGATCGAGCGGATGCGGAGGTTGAAGCCGAAGTTGCTCTCGCGGCGGGGGCCGTCGTACACGGTCACGGTGTAGACGAGCTGCCACGCGGCGCCGAGGGTCTGGGTGATGCCGTAGGCCTGTTCGTTGAAACGGCGTTTGCGGGCGTCGTAGCTCAGGCGGGCCTGCAGGTCCAGGACCTCGCTCAGCCGGCGCGACGCCTCGACGGCGTACTGCTCGGTGTCGGCGCGGAGGTAGTGGTTGGTGAAGCGCAGCCCCCAGACGTTGCCGTCGCGCAGGGTCAGGCCGGTGTTGATCTGGCGCAGGGCCATGGTCTGCGGCACGAAGCTTTGGTAGAGGTCGAAGCGGAGCCAGTCGGCCGGCGTGAGGGCGAGGGTGGTGTGGACCTCGGAGACGTCGCGGACGCCGGCCGCGCGGTGAAAGCGGAAGTCGGCGGCGGCGTTGAACGTGAGCAGGTCGCGCGAGCCGTAGCTCGTGTTGCGCGTCTGGAGGGTGTTCTCGAGTCCGAGGCGGAGGGTCTCGACGGAGGGCAGGTCGTCGAGGTTGCGGGTGAGGTCGAGCCCGAGCGGCGGGAGGTAGGTGGCGAAGGTGCGGCGGTCGATGGGCGGGATCTTGGCGGCATCGAGATCGGCCCGGGGCATGTAGCGATACGAGAGCGTGGGCGTGAGGAGATGGCGCAATCCGTTGATGCCCCAGGTGTCGTTGCGGTAAGCGAAGGTGCCGCTGGTGTGCAGGGCGGCGTCGAAGCCGAGTTCGCCGACCGTGCGGGTGGTGCCGCCGGGCCGAAGGCCGCCGTGGGTGTTGTCGTAGCGGGTGACGCGGCCGCCGGCCACGGGCGTGACATTCAGCCAGTCGCCGCGGTTGATCGGGCGGCGGAGGGAGTAGTAGGCGTCGAGCCGGTCGCTCTCGAGCGCGGGGCCGGCGAGGAGCGGATTCTCGCGGAGGTGGCCGGCGCTGCCGTGGAATTGCTCGTAGAGGCCGAGCCCGACGGCGGTGGGCAGCAGGTCGAGGCTGAGTTCGGGCAGGCGCTCGGGTACCGTGGAGAAATCGTTCGGCTGGAAACGGGTGAAGAGCGTCGCGAGGTAATTCCGCCCGGTGTAGGTCGCCTCGGCGAACGTGTCCGGCTCCTGCACGGGATAAAATTGGTTCGGCTTGAAGTCGCGGACGATCTCCGAGTCCTTCCAGTAATTGAGGTGGGCGTTGACGGTCAGGTGCTCGTTGAGTCGCTGCCAGTGGCGCCAAGAGATGAAGCCGCGGTTCTCGGGGACGCGCCGGCCAAGGAGGTCGGTCTGCTTGTCGCCGTGGTCGTTGATGTAGCCGGAGCGGAACTCGCCGTCCAGCCGGGCAGGATCCTCAGGATCGGAGTATTCGCCGATCGGGCCGGCCATGATGCCGCGCGAGGTGTAGAGGCCGAGCTCGCCGCCGAGGCGAAGGGAGGGCGAGACGGGCAGGAGCAGCCCGGCGTCGAGACTCAGCCCGAGGGTCTGGCGGTAGCCGGTGGTCAGGCTGACCTGGGCGAGGAGCGAGTCGCTGAGCTTGCGCTGGAACTTGGGCAGGCGGATCGGCAGGCCGGCACCGACGCCGACGCGCGCGCCCTGGGCCTGGATGCCGCCGCCTGGCGTGACGGTGAAACGGTCGGCGACGCCGGTCGGCGTGAGCGCGCCCGGTTCGCGATAGGTGACGGTGGCATTGTCGATCGAGATCGAGGAGTCAGACCCGCGGACGTATTTGCCTTCGGCGTGCGCGCCCTCGGCATACCACGGGTAACTGCCGGCGCGGACGTTCTCGGCGGTGAAGGCGCCGGTATTTTCATTGATGGTCAGCTTATCCGCCAAGAGGCGAAGCGGTCCGCCGGTCAGCATGACGTTCCCCGTCAAGGTGTAGGTTGCCAGGCCTCTTTCATACCGGCCGTTTTCGGCGGTGAGGAGCAGGCCTGGCCCGGAGATGCGGATATGTCCGGTCAACGTCAGGATGCCTCCGACTAAATTCAGGCTTTGGGCCTGATAGGTGTAGGGCGTTTCCGCCGCCCGAACGGTGCCGGCGGCAAGGACGAGAAATAGGACGAGAAGGCGGCGAATCACCCGGCGAGCAAAGTCCGCGGCCCGAGGCCGT
Organism: uncultured Opitutia bacterium; assembly: GCA_903925425.1. Lineage (GTDB taxonomy): Bacteria > Verrucomicrobiota > Verrucomicrobiia > Opitutales > Opitutaceae > CAIYFD01. The sequence goes on from CAIYFD010000034.1 coordinate 2,283, forward strand.
GCAAGCCCCCAGCGGGATCGTCCTGACGCCTTGAGGCAGGCGCCGCGTGCGAAGCCGCGGGGATAACGATGCATCCCGGGAGAAAGGGAAGCTTAAGATTAGGATGAACCTTGGGTCCGGGCTTGGCGCGGGACAAACCGCGGCCCAGCCTGCGGGGGTGACTCTCCCAAAGTCCGAACTTCAGGCCTTGCTTGCCGCTGCGCATGCCACGCCGCACGACCATCTCGGCATCCACCTGCACACCCGCGGAAAAACGAAGGGCGTTGTGGTCCGGGCGTTCCTGCGCGATGTCGCCGACTGCGAGGTCGTGGAGAGCAGCACTGGCAAGAGCCATGCGATGACCCGGCAGGCGGCCGAGGGTTTCTTCGAGGTCTTCATCCCGCGCCGCGCCGAGGTCTTCAAGTACCGGCTCCGGGCCACGCAAGCCAACGGCGCAGTCCGCGAATTCCACGATCCGTACTCGTTTCTGCCGACGCTGGGCGCGCAGGACCTCTATCTCTTCAACGAAGGCAACGAGCATCGCATCTACGAGAAGCTCGGGGCGCAGCCGAGGACCGTGGATGGCGTGACCGGCGTGGCCTTCGCGGTCTGGGCGCCGTCGGCCGCGCGCGTTTCCGTCGTCGGCAACTTCAACCAGTGGGACGGCCGTTACCACCCGATGCGCTCGCTCGGGGTCTCCGGCGTCTGGGAGCTGTTTGTCCCGGGCCTCGGCGAGGGCGAGTTCTACAAGTTCGAGCTGCGTGACCCGCGTGGGAAGCTCCACATCAAGACTGACCCGTACGGCACGTACTTCGAGTCGCCGCCCAACAACGCCTCGATCGTCTGCAATCCGCGCAAGTATGAGTGGACCGACGCCGCGTGGATCGACCGCCGGCGGGCCGCCGCCGGTCAGCTTGACCGGCCGATGTCGGTCTACGAGGTGCACCTCGGCTCGTGGCGGACAAAACCGGAGGAGGGGAACCGTCCGCTCTCTTACCGCGAACTGGCCCCGGCGCTGGCGGACTACGTCGTCGAGATGGGCTTCACCCACGTGGAGATCATGCCGGTGTCGGAGCATCCCTTCGAGGGCTCGTGGGGTTACCAGGTCACGGGCTTCTTCGCGCCGACGCACCGGTTCGGCCGGCCGGAGGACTTTGCGTTCTTCGTCGACCATCTGCACCAGCGCGGGATCGGCGTGCTGCTCGACTGGGTGCCGGCGCATTTCCCGCGCGACACCTTCGCGCTGGCCGAGTTCGATGGCACGCATCTCTACGAGCATGCCGATCCGCGCCAAGGGGCGCACATGGACTGGGGCACGCTGATCTTCAATTTCGGCCGCAACGAGGTGCGCTGCTTTCTCGTGGCGAGCGCGCTGGCGTGGTGCGACCGCTACCATATCGACGGCCTGCGGGTGGACGCGGTGGCCTCGATGCTGTATCTCGATTACTCGCGCAAGGAGGGGCAGTGGATCCCGAACAAGCACGGCGGCCGTGAAAACCTCGAGGCGATCACGTTCCTGCGCGAGACCAACGACCTCGTGCACCGGTACCATCCCGGCGTCGTGATGATCGCCGAGGAATCGACCTCGTTTGTCGGGGTGAGCCGGCCGGTGGCCGACGGCGGCCTCGGCTTCGACTACAAGTGGAACATGGGCTGGATGCACGACACGCTCCGCTATTTCCAGAAGGAGCCGGTGCACCGCAAGTGGCACCAGCACGACCTGACCTTCGGCATGCTTTACCAGTACGCGGAGAACTTCGTGACGGTGTTCTCGCACGACGAGGTGGTGCACGGGAAGGCGTCGCTGCTCTTCAAGATGGGCGCGTGGCACATCCCGGAGAAGGCGGCGAACCTGCGCGCGCTCTACACGCACATGTGGGCGTGGCCGGGCAAGAAACTGCTCTTCATGGGCTGCGAGTTCGCGCAGTCCGCCGAGTGGAACTACACCCGCAGCCTCGACTGGCACCTCTGCCAGTACGCGGACCACGAGGGTGTGCGGCTGCTCGTGCGCGATCTCAACGCGCTCTACACCTCCGAACCGGTACTGAGCTGCAATGATCTCAACCCGCAGGGCTTCCGCTGGATCTCGTGCAACGACACCAACGCCAGCGTGCTTGGCTACATGCGCTCGGATCCGTTGGGGCGGACCCTGTTCGTCGTGGTGGGGCATTTCACGCCGATGCTGCGGGCGAACTACCGGATCGGCGTGCCGCGCCGCGGTTTTTGGAAGGAAGTCATCAATTCCAACAGCCAGTACTACGGCGGCAACGGCGCCGGGAACGACGGCGGCCGCGAGTCGGAGGATGTGCCCTGCGACGGTTTCAGCCAGAGCGTCGTGATGACCCTGCCTCCTCTGAGTACAACGATCCTGAAGTGGACGGCGGGTTGATCGGGCTTTGGCGGGCCGAGCCCGGAGGACAGCGGGCAGAAGACGGAGGACAGCCTGTAGGAGCGACTTTACGTCGCGATTGCTGCGATCGGTCGCGGGGTAAACCCGCTCCTACAGTCGGTGAGTCCGATCAGAACCCGAGGATCGACTTGAGCAGGCCGAAGACCAGGTCGAGCGGGCTGCCACCGCCGCCACCACCGCCGCCGGAGGGCAGGGCCGAGGGTGAGCCGCTGGAGGAACCTGATGACGAACTAGAGGAGCCTGAGGACCCCGAAGAGCCGGACGAACCCGACGATGCGGGAGAAGAGCCGGCCGAACCGCCGGCGGAGGAAGCCTGGCTGCCACTCTGGCTGCCGCTGCTTTGGCCGGACCCGCTGCCCCCGCTCTGGCCCTGGCCGCTACCCGTTTTTCCGCTGCTGCCCGAGCTGGCACTTTGGCTGCCCGAACCGCTGCCAGATTGTGATCCGGAGGTGCCACCCTGACCGGACGAGCTTCCTGGGTTTCCGCTGGAGCCGCTGCCGGAACTGCCGCTGCTGCCGCTGCCGGAGGAACTGCTCCCGGTGGAACCTGCCTTGGTCAACCCGCCGAGCCCGGTGCCTTTGCCTGAAGATGAAGAACCGGTGCCGCCCAAGCCGCCGGAGCCACCGGTCCCAGACTTGGACGCGGTGCTGCTGCCGGACTTGGAACCGGTGCCGGACTTGGAGCCGGCGGTACCCGTGCCGGACTTCGTGCCCGTGCCGCCGCTCCCGGCGGTCCCGCCGGTTCCGGATTTGGTCCCAGTGCCGCCCGTGCCCGACTTGGTGCCGTTGCCGCTTTGTCCGTTGCCGGTGCCGGCCGTCTTGCTGGTGCCGCCCGTGCCGTTGCCGGTCCCGCTGCCCGAGCCGATCTTCCCGGTGTCGGTGCTGCCGTTGGCGGTGCCCGTGCCGCCTCCGGTGCCATCGCCCGTGCCGGAGCCGTCGGCGGTGGTCGCGCTGCCTGCGCCATCGCCTCCTCCGCCTGCGCCGTCTTCCCCACCGTCGCCGCCGCCTTCGCCGCGATGGCCATAGACGCCGGAGTACTTGAATTTCACGAAATCGACCTCACTCGAGGCGAGGGAAGGCTCGTTGCGGATCGCCTCGTCGCGGACGGCCTGCATGTCCCACATCTTCTTCCGCGCCTCCTCAAAGTCCGAGATCGGCCCGAAGAAATAGATCAGGTTCTCGTGCTGGTAGCGCACGTACCAGCCCTCGTCGCCCAGCCCGAGGCCGGGGCTGACCTTGATGCCGTTGTACTTCGCCTTAAATTTCTCCTCGTTGAGCAGCCACAGATCGGCAATCGCCTCGACCGGGTAGATCAAAACCAACGCCGACGCGATGCGCGGGGCGGCAAAGATCGCCAGGAGCAACAGGATCGTGCGCAGATGCTTCACGGTGATTCGGTCGGGTTCACAGGCCCGACGGCATGGTCTTGCCGCGCTCGGCGCCGCGGTTGCCGCTGCTGCCGCCGGCGCCGCCCAGCGCGGGTCCGGCGGCCTTGCTTGATTGCTGCGTGTTGCCGGCGGATTCCTTGCCGGTGACGCCCGCAGCGGCGGCCACGGGCTTGATCGCCATGGCGGAGTCGCCCACGCCGATCTCGATCGGGACGCCGGTGACGTCGATTTGCGGACTGTCCTCGCTGCCCTTCAATTCGCCGACCTGGATGCCCTCGGCCTTGGCGTTGGGATCGTTGCGTCCGGGTGACTTCCCGCCGGCCTTCGTGCCGCCGGCGGTATTGCTGCCGCCACCGGAACTGCCGCTGCTGCCGCTGCCCGACTTGTCGGACTTGGCCTGCTCCGCGCCGCCGGCAGCCCCGGACTTGGATTGGGCGTCGCCGCCACCGCCGGCCTGGTCGGCCTTGGGTTGGGACGCATCGCCGCCGCCACCTTTCTGGTTGGGATCCATCTTGGCGTTTCCGCCGGCGGTGGGTTCGGTTTGATTGGGATTGTTGACCCCCACGCGCTGGTTTTGTGCGGGATCGGTGACGTCGTCACCCGGCATCTCGAAATCACCGATCATTCCGTATTCCGGATATTTGTCGGGCGCGAGCTTGGCACCGTCGAGCAGCGCCGGATCTGGCAGGACCATGCGCAGGGTGCGGGTGGGTAGGCGGGAGGAAGTGGTGATCAACCCGCCCGGGCTCGGCGTGGGCGTGCTGCTGCCGGGCGCGACCGTCGAGACGGACGAGGTGGAGGACGGCGCGGCGAGTTGGGCGAGCAGCGGCGAGATCGCGGCGGCGACGAACAACAGCCCGGCAACGGGGTACAGGACTCGCGCGGGGCGCATCGTGGGTCAGCCCGACTTCACGCTGCAGACCACGCGGAAGGGCGGGGGAGTGGTACCGGCGCGGACAATCAGTTTCATGATCACGTCCTGATAACCCTTGCGGCGGCCGACGACGCTGTAGTCGCCCGGCGGGACCTGGAGGACCCTGGTGCCGACCTTCTGCGGCTCGAGGACGCCGGAGATCGAGACCATGGTGGAGTTGTCGGAGCTGAACGAGACCGGCACGAGCGTGTTCTGGAACTGGAGGCGCTTGTTGAGCTGGATGACGCGGTCGGTGGCGGCGAGGTAGGCGGGTTTCTTCGACAGGGCGTTGTTGTAGCTCTGGATGGCGCGCTGGAACTCGGCTTGCTGCTCGAGTTTCTCGGACTGCTCGATGAGCGCCTCGTAGTCGGCGAGCGCGCGGCGCATGGTGCCGGAGCGGACGATGCCGTCCGTGGCTTCCTTCTGCTTCGGCTCGAGGGCGAGGACCTCGTTGTACGCGTCGATGGCGGAGCTCCACTCGTACGCCTTCTCGGCGGCGAAGCCCTTCTGGAGGGCGCGCTTCACGGTGTCGACGTGGTCGTTCCGCTGCGCGGTCGTGATGAGGGTCTTGATCTCGGCCTTGTCCGGGTAGACCTGGAGTGCGGCCTGAGCCTGCTCGATGGCGACCTGCCAGTCCGAGCGGGCGAAGGCGGCCTGGGCAGCGGCGACCGCGGTGCTGTAGCGGGCCTCTTTCTCGAGGCGGGTGTTGCGCGACTGGCCCTCTTGGGCGCGGGCGGAGAGGGCGTCGAGCTCGAAGGCCTTGCGGAAGGAATCGGCGGCGGCCTTGAACTGGCCCTGCTTTTCCTGCGTGTCGGCCTGGAGGAGCAGCGCGTGGACGCGGTCGACAGTCTCGGCGCGCTTGAGGCCGGTGCTGGCGTCCTCGTTGCCGGGGGCGATCTGGAGCACGGTGGTGAAGGCGGAGACGGCGGCGTCCTTGCTGCCTTGGCTGAGGGCCTGCTGGCCACGGAGCAGGTTGGAGCCGATCAGGTCGGTGCGGGCCTGGACGAGTTTGGCGAGTTCGTCGAAGCCGGCCTCAAGCGCGCGCTTGGCGGCGAGGAAGCTGCCTTCCTTGAAGTAGCGGCTGCTTTCGGCCGCGGCGGTGTTGGCGGCTTCAAGCGCCTCGGGCATCAGGTTGCGCGAGGGCTCCAGCTCCTTGATGCGCGACATGATTTCGTTGAAGCCGTCCTGCGCCACCTGTTTGGCGGCGACGGACTGGATGTATTCCTCGATCTGGCGGTTGAGGGTGTCGAAGCGGGCGAGGGCGTTGGCGTAGTCGTGGCGTTCCAGCAGGGCCTCGCCTTCAATCATGCCCCGCTCCAGCACGACACGCTGCGCGAGCTGGCTGGGATGGTTCTGCGGGAGCTTGGCGACCTGGGCCAGGCCCTTGACGGCGGTTTCGTGCGCGAACTGCGACTTGGTTTCGTTGGCGAAAGTGACGGCGGCACTTTCCGGCTGGGCCGCCACCGCGGCGGCCGGGGCCCCGCCGAAGGTCTGCGGGCCGAGAACCAGCTTGGTGCCGCGGACGACGACGGCGGCGACCAGCAACAAGGCGACGGGACCGCCGATGACCCACGCGCCGATGCGCTTGAAGGTCCAGCGGCTGCGCTGCTGCTCCTTGCCGGCGTCGGGATTCCAATGGATGACGCGGCGTTTGCGCGTGGGGGTTGATTCCGTTTCCTCAGACATGGGGATTTCCTTGAGCTGGAATGAGCGGATGCGAAGGACGTTGAGCGCGGGTTGTCGGGGTCCGGGACCTGGCGGAAGACCCGGAATCTAACCTGAATCGATGCGCTGAAGTTGCAACCGCCGAGGCCGGCGAACAACCTCCGCGCGCGGCTTCTTGGTAACAGCGCAGTCAGGATGAAATCGTTTTTCCCTCGGGCGCGCGGATGACGGCAGCCGTCCGGCGACTGCGACTGCGAGCGGCACTTGCACAAATTTCACGGAGGGTTTCATCTGGCCCGCGTTCCCCCCGCCATGAAAACTGCCCTGTTCCGCGCTGTCTCCGGTGCCGCGCTCCTCGCTGCGCTGGCTGGATGCTACGATGTGCCGGTCACCGGCCGCCGTTCGCTGAGTTTGGTCGATGGCGCCCAGGTATCGCGCATGAGTGTGCAGGCCTTTGAGGACATGAAGAAGGCGCATCCGCAGTCAAAGGATCCGGAGCGAATCGCGCAACTGCAGCGCGTTGGCGAGCGGATCGCGAAGGTGGTTTTCTGGGACATGCCCAACGCCGATTGGGAATTCGTCGTGTTCGACGAGCCGAATGAAATCAACGCGTTCGCGATGTCGGGTGGCAAGGTCGGCGTCTACACCGGACTTTTTAAAGTGGTGAAGAACGACGACCAGCTTGCGGCGGTCATCTCGCACGAGATCGCCCACGTCACCGCCAAGCACATCGACGAGCGCCTCTCCAAGGAGATGATGAGCGAGACGGCCGGCAATATCGGTGGCATGGCGATGGCCGGGACGATGGGGGTTCTGGCGACCGAGAGTATCATGAACGCCTATGGCATTGGCGCGGATGCGCGGAGCATGGCCTTTGGCCGGCAACAGGAGCTCGAGGCTGATCACATCGGTTTGATCTACATGGCCAAGGCCGGCTATGACCCGGGCGAGGCGCTCAAGGTGATGGACAATCTCGTCGAGGCGACCGCGGGGGAACCCGAACCGCCCGAGTTCGAATCGACCCATCCGTCCAATCCCGACCGGATGCGCGCGCTGAACGCGGAGATGCCGGAGGCGCTCAAGGTCCGTGCGGCTGCGGCGGCCGGCCAGTCGATCAACGGCCCGCAGGTAATCAAGTAGGGTCCGGCCTCAGCGGTAGAACGCGAAGTACACCGCGACCAAGGCCGCGGCCACGGCGGCCAGGGTCAGGATGAAAGCCGTGATGCAGCCGCGTTTGACGTCGGCCGGGTTGACCGGAGCGTCCGCAAATTGCGCGAGCACGTGATCGGGGTCGGCCGTTTCCTGTCCCGTTTCTTTTGCTCCGATTTGCGCCGTCAGGGCGGCGGCTTCCTGATCGAGCCTGGTCATTTGCTCCGCCAACTGCGCCCGCTGGCGCTTCAGTTCCTCGAGTCGGTCGGATGGGGACACAAAAAAACGCAGCCCGGTTTGGGCTGCGTTGGAAAGTTTAAATTGCCGGGGCTCAGGCCTCGACGACCGAGACGCGGCGGTGCGGCTTGTCGAACTGCACCTTGCCCGCCTTGAGGGCGAAGAGGGTCCAGTCGCGGCCGACGCCGACATTCTTGCCGGGGTGGAGCTTGGAACCGCGCTGCCGGACGATAATGGCGCCCGCGGTGACGGTCTCGCCGCCGAAATTTTTGATCCCGAGACGCTTCGAATGGCTCTCGCGACCGTTACTGGTGGAACTCTGACCTGTTTTGTGCGCCATGACGGAAGAAGGTTAGACTTTGATGGACTCGATCTTGATGACGGAAAGCTCCTGGCGGTGGCCGCGTTTGCGCTCCATGCCCTTGCGCTTCAGCTTCTTGAAGACGATGACCTTGTCGCCACGCTTGTTCTCAAGGATCTTGGCGGAAACGACCGCACCAGGCAGAGTCGGCTTGCCGACCTTGTAGTTTTCTCCCTCGCCGGCGGCGAGGACACTCTTGATCTCAACCGTGGAGCCCTTCTCGGTGTTCGGGTAGCGGTTGACGATCAACACATCACCCTCCGTCACGGTGAACTGCTGGCCTTGGGTCTTGATGGTGGCTTTCATGAATAAAACCGCAGAAGAAGCGGTCCCGCGCAGGTGAACGCAAGGATTTTGTGCGTCTATTCTGCGCCTATTGGGCTCCTGAGCCAAGGGCTGACGGTGGGAGCGGAGAGGTGGCAGTGGTCAGTGGGTTCACTTGAGCGGTGTGAAACGCGGGGTGGCACGGACGTGCTGCAGGTCCCCGTAGTAGTGTTCCCGGGGCCTGTAATCGGTCGGGTTCGTGAGCCGGTCGAGCCATGAGCGTTGCACGACGCTTTCCAATTCCTGCTGCCGCGTGAGCGCCGCGAGCCGGGCCGTCTCACGGTCTGCGGCCTCCCGTTGCAGTCGCTGCTGCGTCTCAAGTTGGGCGAGGCGGTCGAGGGCTTCGCGGCGCTGGCGGTCGATGGCGGCGGCCTCGCGCTCACGCAGGTCCGCGAGCCGACGGCTCTCGCCCTCGGCGGCGTCCTTTTCGCGCTGGAGTCGTTCCCGGTCTGCGGCGAGCCGGGCCGTCTCGGACTCGGCGGCAACGCGGGCGTTGTCCGCAGCCAACTGAGCGGCTTGGGCGGCGGCCGCGCGTTGCGCGGCGGCCAGGGCTTCCTGACGGGATTGTGCCTCCGCGAGGCGGCGCGCCTCGGTCTCGGCCGCAAGGCGTTTTTCCAGATCGGATTTGCGCCGTTCGGCCGCGGCCTGCTCCACCGCGTTGCGTGCCGCCTGCTCCGAGCGCTCAGTGTCCAAGCGGTAACTGTGGTATCCGAAATAGCCCGCGAGGCCGGCGAGCAATACCACGACGAGAATAGCAGGGGCTTTTTTCATGCGATGCGGGGTTGCGGAGGACGATGCGCTTCTGCGGACCCCATCCCGTGGCGAAGGTTCGCTCCCTACTTGGACGCAAACTGCCCGCAAGCGTTCAGGTGGGCAAAGGAAACTCCGCGATTCCCGGGTGGGCGGCGTTTGCGGCCGCGAAGGGCAACGCCCCGGCCACTGCGTCGGGGAACGATAAGCCGCGTCCGCACCAGCCGGCGAGAAGGGCCGCGAGCAGCACATCGCCGGAGCCGGTGGCGGAGACTTCCTTGACGGTGGGCGGGAGGAGGCGTTGCGGTGCTCCGGCTTCCTCCACGCACCAGACTTCGCCCGGGCCGGAGGTGATCACCCAGCGCCGGACGGGCCAGCGGCTGCGGGCGGCCGCCAGCAACGCGGGAACGGTTTCGGCGCCGGGTTGCAGCGATTGGAATTCGTCCGCGTTGATCTTCACCAAGGCCAGCGGCTGGGTCACCAGCCATGCGAGTGGCGGTCCGTAGGTGTCGGCCACGAGCAGGCCGCGTTTGGCCCAGCGGGTGAGTTCCGCGCGCAGCGGATCAAACTCCGGCTCGTTCCAGCCCGGGATGCTCCCGCAGATCGCGAGGATTTCACCGTCCGGCTGCGCAGCGAGGTGGGCGGTGCACGCGGCGACCGCGGCGGCGCCGGGCGAAATGTCCGGCCCGAGGAAGGTCGTCTCCGTGCGGCCGGCGCTGCGCACCACCAGCCCGGTGCGGGTGCGGTGGGCGGCGTGAAACTCCTGCACCTCAAGCC
>CAIYFD010000035.1 GCA_903925425.1 uncultured Opitutia bacterium
GCTGCCATCGGTGCGGAAACGGACGACCCCGCCGCCGTGGAGCTGCAGGTGGCGGCCATCGGAACCGATCGCGTCGATCATGCCCTGATCGCCGCAGGCGAAATAGATCCAGCCGTCAATACCGGCCTCGATGCCGTTCTGGCCATGGTCGACATGGGCTTCTTTCAGGGTGACGCCGACGCCGGTGACGAGGATCTTCGAGTACTCGGCGATGCCGTCGCCGTCGCGGTCGTAGAAGGCGGTGACATTCGGCGGGGCGAGCACAATGAGGTGGTCGTGATCCCAGATGACGCCGCGCGGGGAATTGATGTCGGGCACGAAGGCCTTCACCTCGTCGGCGACGCCGTCGCCGTTGGTGTCGCGCACGCGCAGGATGCGGCCCATGTGCTCCATGGCGCTCAAGGAGCCGTTGCCGTCGACGCCCACGTAGAGTGTGCCGTCCGGGGCCGAGGCGATGGTGACGGGATAATTCACGACCGGCGGGGTGGCGAAGACCTTGACGTCAAATTCCTCCGGCACGGTGATCGCCTGAAGCGCGGTGGCGGCCATCTCGGCGTTGACCGCGCCGAGCCGGACAAAGTCTTCCACGCGCGTCTGCGGGGGATTTGGCGTGCCGGGGTTGCCGTTGTTGCCGCCGAGTCCGACATAACCGGCCGGTGGCGGAACGTAGGGTGGCACCGCCAGCTGGGCCGAGACGCCGGGCGTCAGGCTGAGGGAGGCAAACGCGACGAGGACGGGCAGGACGTGACGGGTCAGAGTAGGCATGGCGGGAGCGGAACTGATCGAGGGGAGCGCCCTTCCTGCTTCAGGCAGGGCACCGAACGGTTGGGGTGGGGAAAACCGCAAACACGCTGGGACAGGGATCTTCGTCTGTCACGACGGTTTCACGGAATGTACCGCCTTGGATCGCGGCTTTGCGCGACGCAGCGCGGTGCTTAAAGCAGGGCCTTGAGGTCCGCGAGGGAAAGTTTGGCCGCCGTGGCGTCGCTGGCCTCGAAGACGTCCGCGAGGAGGGCGCGCTTGGTGTCCTGCAGGCCGAGGACCTTTTCCTCCACGGTGCCGGCGGCGATCAGCTTGTAGCTGGTGACGATCCGCGTCTGGCCGATGCGGTGGGCACGGTCGGTGGCCTGGGCCTCGGCGGCGGGGTTCCACCACGGGTCGAAATGCACGACGGTGTCGGCCGCGGTGAGGTTGAGTCCGGTGCCGCCGGCCTTGAGCGAGAGCAGGAAGACGGGGATCTCGGGCGAGTCCTGAAAACGGTCGACCTCGGCCTGGCGCTTGGCGGTCGTCATCGAGCCGTCGAGCCGGCAGAAAGCCATTCCCTTGGTCTCGAGCTCGGCGCCGAGCAGGTCGAGCAGGGAGGTGAACTGCGAGAAGACCAGCACGCGGTGGCCATCATCGACCGCCTCGTCGAGCAGCTCGCCGAAGGCGTCGAGCTTGGCGGAGTCGTTGAAGGGCGTGGCCGTGGGCAGGCCGCCGGGCACGAGACGCGGATCGCAGCAGATCTGGCGGAGGCGCAGGAGCTGGGTGAGGGCGGCGAGGCGCAGACTCGCCTCGCTGGCGCCGCCGGCCTCGAGATCGAAGAGCGCGCGTTCGGATTCCTCCTGCACTTTTCTGTAGAGCGCAGACTGGGCGGCAGTGAGTTCGCACCAGATGATCTGCTCCAGCTTGGCCGGGAGTTCGGGTGCCACGGCGCGCTTGGTGCGGCGCAGGATGTAGGGGGCGGTCTGGGCGCGCAGGCGCTGGTCGTGCC
>CAIYFD010000036.1 GCA_903925425.1 uncultured Opitutia bacterium
AGGATGCGGACGGACTGGGCGCGCATGCCGAGGGCGATGTTCTTGTCGAGGCCGGCGATTTTCTCGACGCGCACGCCGGCCGCGGGGATCAGCTCGTAGCGGGTGATCACGGGGCCGACATGGATCTCACCGAGGGTGACCTCGACGCCGAACTCGCGGAGGATGCGCAGGAGGTTCTCCGCGTTGCGGCGGTGTTCGTCCTCGGAGTTCTCGGCGGGCGGGATCCGTTCCTTGAGCAGCTTGAGCGGCGGGAACTGGTAGTCGGTGTCGGTGCTCTGCGGCACGGTGGCCTTGGCGGCCTTCTTGGGCTCCTCGGGCTTGACGATGTTAAGCTCGAGCTTGGGCGGGGGCGTGGCGGTCTTCCCGACCTCGACCTTCGGCGCGAGGGCGGGCTTGGCCGGAGCGGCGGGCTTGGGCTCGGTGGGAGGGCGCGTGCTACTGGCCTTGGCGAGGGGGTCGTCCACGGGCTTGGCGAATGTCGGCTTGTTGCCGGTGGGCCCGATGGGGGCGACGGGCGTCGCGGGCTTGGCCGGAGCGGCGGCGGGCTTGGCCTTGGCCTCGCGGGCCTCGAGGCGGGCGGCGGCGAGCGCGGCCTTGTGCTCCGCGCGCTCCTTGCGGCGGAGGCGCATCCATTCGGTGATCTTGGCGAATTCGGCACCGATATCGACGGTCAGGACGAAGACGACCGAGGCGATGTAGAGGACGCCGAGCATCAGGCCGGCGCCGAACGCGCCCATCGCGTCCTTCAGCAGGCTTCCGTAGAGGACCTTGCCGATCCAGCCGCCGAGGCCGTAGCGGAAATAATCGCTCTCGTTGAAGCCCAGCGATGGCGCGGTGAGGGAGGCGAGGCCGGCGCCGCAGATCAGGGCGACGAGCAGAGCGGCGAAACGTGTGCCGGCCAGCCGGCGGGCCCGGCGGATGGCGAGGTAGCTGAACCACAGCAACGAGCAGGGGATGAGCCAGCCGCTGATGCCCAGGATCTGAAATGTCCAATAGCTGGCTTCAGATCCAAACTGACCGACCGGGTTTGGCGTGGTGTTGAGCCGGGGCGCAGTTGAGAAATGATAGCTGGCTTGGTCGGGGCTGTAGAAACCGAACGCCACCAGCAGCAAGGTGCCGAGCAGGAAGCAGATGACGGCGGTCAGCCAGTCGGGTCGTTCCCGGACCGCCTGAAAAGGCGAACCGCTCTTGTTTCGGTTTGAACTCTCGGTCTTGGCCATTTGTTTGCTCTTCCTTTTGCGTGGGATAGCACTCTAAAGGTCGGGTCGGTCAAATGTAAACCCCTGCAACGATTTTGACGAAAAACTCATTTACCCGGCTGTGATGATGCGTGATCTGCTGCGTTTCTGTCCGATCTATCAGGAGAGGGTTTGGGGTGGGCGACTGCTCGAAAATTCGCTTGGGCGCGAGTTGCCTCCGCGCCGGCCCATTGGCGAGAGCTGGGAGATCGTGGACCGCGGTCCGGTCCAGTCGGTGGTCCGCGGCGGACCGCTCGAGGGCCAGACGCTCCGCTCGGTGATTGAAAAACACGGCCCGAGGCTCATGGGCCCGACGTGGGCTCCCGACCGGCCGTTCCCGATCTTGGTCAAGTGGCTCGACTGCCGCGAACGCCTCAGCCTGCAGGTCCACCCGCCGGCGGGGGAGGGCGGCTTGGAGCCGAAGTCCGAATGCTGGCTCGTGGCCGAGACGACCCCCGGGGCGCATCTCTTCGCCGGCTTCAAGCCGGGTGTGACGCGCGAGCGTTTTGAGGCCGCGCTGCGCGACGGCACCGTGGAGCAGTGCCTGCATCGTTTTCCCGTCACGGCGGGTGATTCACTCTATGTCCCGAGCGGCCGGCTGCACGCGATCGACGCCGGCAACCTCATCCTCGAGATTCAGGAGAATTCCGACACGACCTACCGCGTGTACGACTGGGGTCGCGCCGGGCTCGACGGCAAGCCCCGCGAGCTGCATGTCGCCGAGTCCCTGCGCTCCATTATCTGGGACGACTACGAGCCGGTGCCGGTGCGCGCCGCGCCGACCTCCGCGGTGCTGGCGGATTGCCCGGAATTCCTCGTCCGGCGCGTCGTGCTGGGCAAGGGCGAGCGCCTGACGATCAACGCCGGCGAACAGCCGCGCATCCTCGGGGTGGTCTCCGGCCGGGTGCATTCCGGCGGCGACACCATCGCGCGGGGCGAAAACGTGATCGTGCCCTACGGCGCCGAGTGCCACCTCCTCGCGCCCGACATGGCGATTCTCCTCGTCACGGAAAACTTCGCGACCGGGTAGGGCGGCATTTCCGAGGGTAGGGTTGGGCCGCCGGCTCGACCGCGGAAATTCCCAAACGGTTTTTGCCACCGAGGCACAGAGCGCACCGAGCCCAAGCCTCGTGTTTTGTTTTGGTTTCCGTGCGCTGAATCACCCGACCTCGGTGGTCTCTGTGCCTCGGTGGCAAAACATCCGAAATGAGTGCGGCCGACCCAGCGGGTCAGCCCTAGGCGATCTTGGTCGCCACGATCAGCGCCGACGGACCCCAGGCCGCGCGGATCGCGGCCGTGATTTCCTCGACCGGATCCCGGTCATCCAGCAGCGCGAAACACGCGCTGCCGCTGCCGCTCATCCGGGCGGCCAGGTCGAAACGCTGGCGCAGTTGCGCGAGGAGCACGGGCAAGGCGATGTACTTCCCGAAAACAACCTCCTCGAAACTGTTGAAGAGCAGTTCCTCCGCCGTCGCCCCCGTGTCGTCGCTCCAGCCGGCGAGACGGTCCTCGGCGGCCATGGTGGGCAGGTAGCTGTGCGGGGCACCCGCCGCGAGGCGAGCATAGGCCCAGGGGGTGGCCACGCCGAAACTCGGCTTGAAGACGATCACCCGCCGCCCGCGCAGGCGCGCGGCAGGCGATCCGGTGAGCGTCTGCACGAGTTCGCCCCGGCCGCGCATCACCACGGGGACTCCGGGAAGAAACAGGGAGCAGTCGGACCCGATGCCGGCCGCCAGGTCGGCGAGGGCTTGGGGCGACAACGGCGTTCCGGCGAGCTGATTGAGCGCGCGCAGGGCGGTAACGGCATTGCTACTGCCGCCGCCCAGTCCCGCGCCCATCGGGATGCGTTTCTCCAATTCAAAGCGGGCGCCACCCGTCCAGCCCGTGGCGGTGCGGAAGGACTGCGCAGCCTTGAGCACCAGATTGGTGTCGTCGACCGGCACCGCCGGGTCGTTGCATGAAAGCGAGAACGCTGCGGCGGGCGTCACCCGCAGCTCGTCGCCCCAGGCGAGCGGGGCCGCGACCGACACGAGATCGTGGAAGCCGTCCGGCCGCTGGCCTGTGACGGCGAGGAAGAGGTTGAGCTTGGCGGGGGAAAAATGGACCTCGGGATTCACGCGGGAGGGTAACGGCGGCTAATTTCCGTTATTCGATCCGGGAAGGAAGAACAAAACCTCCCCATTTCACTTTTCATTCCCCGGATTTCGCGTGGATTGGTTTCATGCCCTGCGAACTCATCCTCGTCCTTGATGCCCCGTCGCCCCGCGATGTCACCCCCGCCCTCAGGCGCCTCGCCGGCACCGTCACGTGGGTGAAGGTCGGCCTCGAGATGTTCACCGCCTGCGGTCCCGACTGCGTCCGCGAGGTCGCTGACCTCGGTTTTAACGTCTTTCTCGATCTCAAGCTCCACGACATTCCCAACACCGTCGCGAAATCCATCGAGTCCGTGTCGAAGCTCCCCATTGGCATGCTCACGCTCCACACCGGCGGCGGCCGCGAGATGATGGCCTGGGCCGTCAAGGCCCAGCAGCAGCACGCGCCCAAGCTGCGCCTGCTCGGCGTCACGGTGCTGACCTCGATGGGCGCCCAGGATCTCAGCGAGGTCGGGGTCACGGCCGCGCCCGAGGCGCAGGTGGTCCGGCTGGGCAAGCTCGCCATCGATGTCGGACTGCGCGGCCTGGTCTGCTCGCCGCTGGAGCTGGCCCCGCTGCGCGCCGTGCTCCCCGCCGACGTGGCACTCGTCACTCCCGGCATCCGCCCGCGCGAGGCGGGGCTGGACGACCAGACCCGGGTCATGACTCCCGGCGAGGCCGCCCGCGCCGGCTCGAGCTTCATCGTTGTCGGGCGCCCGATCTGGAAAGCGCCGGATCCCGTGATCGCCGCCGCGGGCATTATCGCCCAGTTGAAGTCGGAAAGTTGAAGTTGAAGAGCTGAACCTCGGTCGACGGCTGGCTCTTGGAGCTTGGCGGAGACTCGCCATTCGGCAGCAGTCCTTTCTTTCCACCTTCAACTTTCACCCTTCAACTGGCGATATCGCCCCATGAGTCGCACCGCCGCCATCCTCCTCGCCGCCGGCCAGGGCCGCCGCATGCAGGACGCGGTGCCTGACAAGGTGCTGGCGCCGCTGGCCGGCCGGCCGGTGTTTGCCCACTCGGTGGGGGCGTTCCTCGCGAGTGGCGTCGCCGACTTCTACGTCGTCGTCTACCGCGACCAGGCCCAGATGCTGCGGCTCTCCGCCTATTCACCCACGCCCTCGGTGCATGTGCGCGGTGGACGCGAACGCCAGGACTCGGTGGCCCATGCGCTGGCCGTCCTGCCGGCCGACATCGCGCACGTTTTCATCCACGATTGCGCCCGGCCGCTCGTCCGGCCGGAACAGCTCGTCGCCCTGCACAAGATTGTCCGCCGCGAGGGCGCGGTGGTGCTCGCGCACCGCGTGACCGACACCATCAAGGTCCACTCCGATTCCGCCCGGCTGCGCTCGCTCGACCGTTCGCGCCTGTGGGCGATGGAGACCCCGCAGGTTTTTGACCGCGCGCTCATCAGCAGGGCGTACGCGGCGGTCAAGGCCCGCGGGCTGGCCGTGACCGACGATGCCTCGGCGGTTGAGCTCCTGAACCGGCCGGTCGCGCTCCTGGAGAATCCACACCCGAACCCCAAGCTCACGACCCCGGCGGATCTGGCGTACTTGGAATTCCTGATCGGCAAGACCCCCGGAAGTTAACCACGGATTTCACGGATGACACGGATGTGGACAGATCCTGCTTTGGATCCGGAGTTGTTTGCATCCGTGCGATCCGTGTAATGCGTGGTTAAGAAATCCCCATGAAATACCGCATCGGCCATGGCTATGACATCCACCGGATCGTCCCGGGGCGGCCGCTTGTCCTGGGCGGAGTCAGGTTTGAGACCGACTACGGGCTCGACGGCCATTCCGACGCCGACTGCGTGACGCATGCGATCTGCGACGCCCTGCTCGGGGCGGCCGGCCTGCCCGACATCGGCCACTTCTTCCCCAACACCGACCCGGCCTATCGCAACATCGACTCGCAGGTGCTGCTCCAGCGCGTGTGCGCCGAGATCACGAAGCTCGGCTACAACATTTCCAACCTTGATGCCTCCGTCATCGCCGAGAAACCCAAGATCTTCCCCCGCCTCGCCGAGATGAAGGCCGCGCTGGCCCGCTCGACCGGGCTGCTGCCCGACGAAATCGGACTGAAGGCCACGACCAACGAAGGCGTCGGAGATATCGGCCGCGGCCTAGCGATCGCCGCCCACGCCGTCTGCCTGCTGTCCCGGAGTTGAGCAATGGCCGCATCTCAAACCTTGCCCGCCGATCACGCGGATCAACGCGGATTCGGAAATCCGGATCCATCAGCCGCGGTCATCCGCGCCAGCCGCGGTAAAGCCAGGTCCGTGAATTTCTGGCGAAGCCTGTTTCTCCTGGTGGGCGTCGTTGCCTTCGCCGGCTGCGGCAAACGCGAGACCTTGGTCGAGAGCGGGAACCGCACGCAGGTGCTGCACCGGAGTGTCGGTCAGGATCTGAAGGATCTCGACCCGCACCTCGCCACCACGGCGGCCGACTACAACGTGCTCTCCGCCCTCTTCGAGGGGCTCGTGGCCGAGGACCCGGTTGATCTGCATCCCGTCCCGGGCGTGGCCGCGAGCTGGGACGTCACGGACGGCGGGCTGACCTACACCTTTCATCTCCGGCCCGAGGCGCGCTGGTCCAACGGCGATCCCGTGACGGCCCAGGATTTCGCCAATGCGTTCAAACGGGTCCTGACCCCGGCACTCGCGGCCCCCAACGCTCCGGCGCTCTACCTGATCCGTGGCGCGGAGGATTTCCACAAGGAGCGGGAAAAGGATTTCGCGAAGGTCGGGATCGCGGCGCCCGATGCGCGCACCCTGCGTCTCACGCTCGCGCACCCGACTCCCTCGTTCCTCTCCCAGCTCAATCAGGCGGTCTGGTTTCCCGTCCATTTGGCCTCGATCGAAAAGAACGGGTCTGCCACCGACCGCGCCAACACCTGGGCCCGCCCCGGTCGGCTCGTCGGCAACGGTCCATTCCGGCTCGAGGCCTGGCTCACCGGCCAGGAAATCGTCGTCACCAAGGCGGCCACTTATTGGGACGCCGCCACCGTCCGCCTCGCGGGCATCCACTTCCACACCATTGAAGGCGTGGACACGGAGGAGCGGGCGTACCGGGCCGGCCAGCTGCACCTCACCGACGCGCTCCCCGCGGGGAAGATCGACTCCTACCAGCAGGAGGCCCCGGGCCAGCTCCGCATCGACCCGCTGCTCAACACCTTCTTTTACCGCCTCAACCTCACCCGCCCGGGGCTGCGCAGCGTGCAGGTGCGGCGCGCACTTTCGCTCGGAATCGACCGCAATGCGATCGTGGCCAAGATCCTCCGCGGCGGCCAGCTGCCCGCCCGCGCCTTCACGCCGCCAGGCACCGCCAGCTACACGTTCCCGGTGACGGCCACCGACCACGCCGCCGAGGTCGCCACCGCACGCCAGCTGCTCGCCGAGGCGGGTTATCCCGACGGCAAGGGCCTGCCACCGATCGAGCTGCTCTACAACACCTCGGAGAATCACCGCCTGATCGCCGAGGCCATCCAGGAGATGTGGCGTCGCGACCTCGGGGTGGAGATCCGCGTCGCGAGTCAGGAGTTCAACAGCACGCTCGAGGCCCGCCGCTCCGGGGCGTATGACATCCTCCGTTCCTCGTGGTCGGCGGACTACATCGATCCGGCGTCGTTCCTCGACATCTTCCGGTCCGACAGCGGCAACAACTTCACCGGCTGGTCGAGTCCGGAGTACGACGCCGCACTGACCGCGGCCGGGCGCACCGCCGTCCCGGCCGAGCGCAACGCGCTGTTCCAAAAGGCCGAGGCGCTCCTGCTCGCCGCCGCGCCGATCATCCCGGTCTACCATTATACGCATGTCTTCGTGATCCGCCCCGAGGTTAAGGGCTGGAATCCGACCCTGCTCGATCACCACCCGTACAAGACGGTGTGGCTGGAGGCGGCGCGCTGAGCGCGCCGCCGATCCTCGGGCAACGCTTAACGTTCAACTCTCAACGTTCAGGTCGGAAGTGCATGGCGTGCCTTACTTGAGCGTTGAACGTTGAGCGTTCGGATCGAAGTTGTCCGCCCTCCGTCTTCTGTCCTCCGGCCTCGGCGCGACCGGAATCACAAAAACATGGCCTCGGGAAAATTTCGCGCCAACCTTCCGCCGTGCTCCGCTTCATTGCCCGCCGCCTGCTTGAGACGGTTCCGGTGCTCCTGATCATCGTCACTGCGACGTTCTTCATGATCCGGTTCGTGCCCGGTGGGCCGTTCACGTCGGAGAAGGCCGTTTCGCCCGAGGTGCTGCGCAACCTGGAGCGCGCCTACCACCTCGACCAGCCGCTTTGGCGGCAGTACACGACCTACCTCGGTCAGGTGCTGCACGGCGACCTCGGGCCGTCGTTCAAGTACCCCAACCGCACGGTCAACGAGATCATCGCCGACAAGCTGCCCGTGTCGCTCGAACTCGGCGGCCTCGCGCTCGTCGTCGCGCTGGGCCTCGGCCTCCCGCTCGGGGTGCTGGCCGCCGCGCGGCGCAACACCTGGCTCGACTACGTGGCCTCGACGACCGCCATGCTCGGCGTTTGTGTGCCGACCTTCGTGCTCGGGCCGATTCTTGTGCTGCTCTTTGCGATCCATTTCCACGGGTTCAACGCCTCGGGCTGGTACGGCCCGGCGGACCGGGTGCTGCCGGCGCTCACGCTCGGCTGCGTCTACGCCGCCTACATCGCCCGGCTCACCCGCGGCGGCATGCTCGAGATCCTCGGGCAGGACTATATCCGCACCGCCCGGGCGAAGGGCGCGAGCGAGTTGCAGATCGTCCTCCGCCACGCGCTGCGCGGCGGCATCCTGCCGGTCGTGGCGTTTCTCGGGCCCGCGACCGCGGGAATCCTGACGGGCTCCTTCGTGATCGAGACCATCTTCCAGATCCCCGGGCTCGGCCGGGAGTTCGTGAACAGCGCCTTTAACCGCGATTACACGGTGATTCTTGGCACGGTGCTGCTCTATGCCGCGATGATCGTGCTCCTCAACCTGGTCGTCGACCTCGTGCAGGTGTGGCTCAACCCACGGCTGAAATTCGAATGAGACCATGATCGATCCGAACCCAAACGGTTTTTGCCACAGAGGCACAGAGCGCACAGAGCCCAAGCCTCGTGATTTTTTGTTTGGGGATCGGAACCCCATGCATCCGGGCTCTGTGAGCTCTGTGCCGCTGTGGCAAAACATCAGGGGCCTGGGATCCTTGATCCGATGACTTCGACCACCACAGCCCTTGCCGTTCCACCCGACCGCGGCCGGTCGCCGTGGCAGGACGCTTGGTTGCGGCTGCGCAAGAACCGGCTCGCGGTCGCGGGTGCCGTCGTCGTCCTCGGGTTTGCGCTGCTCTGTGCGTTCGGGCCGTTCTTCGCCCAGTCTTACCAGGTGCAGAACCTTAATCTGGGCGCCACCGGCCCGGGCGCGGCGCACTGGCTCGGCACCGACACGCTCGGCCGCGATCTGCTGTCGCGCATCCTCTACGGCGGACGCATTTCGCTGCTGGTGGGCCTGGTGGCCTCGTTCGTCGCGCTGGTCATCGGTGTGACCTACGGTGCGATCTCCGGTTATGCGGGCGGAGCAACGGACCGGCTGATGATGCGCGGCGTCGACATCATGTTCGCGCTGCCCTTCACGATCTTTGTCATCCTGATGATGGTTTTCCTGAAGGAACCGATGCAGCTGCTCGATGCGTGGCTGCGAAACTTCGACCTCCTCGGCGTGCGGCCGTTCGCGAACCTGCAGGGCGTCGGCAAGATCCTCCTGCTCTTCGCGGCCATCGGCGCGGTCGAATGGTTGACGATGGCGCGGATCGTCCGGGGCCAGGTGCTCGCGATCAAACAAATGGAGTACATTGCCGCCGCGCGGACGATGGGTGTTGGCAGCCGCCGGATCATTTTCCGCCACATGGTGCCCAACCTGCTCGGGCCCGTGATCGTCTACACCTCCCTCACGATCCCGGCGGTGATGCTCCTGGAGTCGTTCCTCAGCTTTCTCGGCCTCGGGGTCGACGCCCCGATGAGCTCGCTCGGCACGTTGATCAAGGACGGCGCCGAGAAGATGGAGGAGTACTGGTGGCTGCTGGTCTTTCCCGGCGGCGCCTTCTCGCTGACGCTCCTTTCCCTGAATTTCCTCGGCGACGGCCTGCGGGACGCGCTCGATGTCAGGTCATCCAAGGACTGAAATCACGGAAGTTTTAACCACGGATTTCACGGACGGCACGAATGAGGCAAGGACCCGGAAGGCGAGGCGCCAATCTCCCTTTCCTCCGTGGGCTCCTCTGTAAACCGGTTCGGATGTCCGTTGATTGAATCCGTGGCTAAATAATCCGGACCAAGATTGAGGTGGAACGAATCCCCGCGAACCCGTTCTATCGCGCACCCCAACGATCCTGATGTTCGCCCGCCTTCGTCCCTATTTCCGTTATCTGCAGCCCCAGCGCGGGCTGCTCGGGCTGGCGATTTTCTGCGGGATCATCGCGGGCGTCGCCTCGGGCTTCGGCCTGCCGTACATGGTCAAGCAGGTCTTCCCGGCCATCTTTGCCGAGGGTGCGCTCCCGCTTGCTCCCTGGGAGCTCGCCAAGGTCGTCCTGTGGATTCCCGCCGTGTTCCTGCTCCGCGGGGTCGCCGGCTATTTCAATACCTACCTGCTGCAACTGGTCGGCACCCGCGTGCTGGAGGCCCTGCGGCTCGACTTTTTCCGCAAGCTGCAGGTGCTGCCGCTCTCGTTCTTCCAGCGGAACTCCACAGGCGACCTCCTCTCGCGCGGCCTGGCCGACGCCAACCAGCTGCAGGTCACGCTCACCACCGTGGCGAACGAGATCGTGCGCAGCCCGGCGACCCTGATCGGCGCGCTCGGGGCCGTGATCTGGACGGCGTACACGGCCAACGGCGGGATGCTGGTGTTGGTTTCCCTCGGGACGGTCCCGCTCGCGGTGATTCCAATTCGCTACATCGGCAAGAAGCTCATCAAGCGCGCCGGCCAGATCCAGGCCGAGCTCGGGGCCGTGACCAGTGTGCTCAGCGAAAACCTCACGGCGACGAAGGAAGTGCGGGCGTTCAACCTCGAGGAACGCGAGGTCGGCCGGTTCCACCGCGCATCGCAGACCCTGATCCGGGCCCAGATGAAGTTCATGAAGTACGAGAAGGCGCTGACGCCCCTGATCGAGATCATCTCGGCCAGCGGCATCGCCTTCACGCTCTATTACGCCTACAAGGTGCGCCTCGATGTGAACGTGTTCATCACGCTCATCACCGCGATCTATGCCGGCTACGAGCCGATCAAGAAACTCGGTAGCCTGAACAACGAGATGAAGCGCGGCATGGGAGCGCTGGACCGCCTCGAGGCAGTGCTCAACGCCCCGCTCTCGATCGAGGATCGCCCGGCGGCGAAGCCGCTCCCGCGGGCCCGCGGCGACCTCGCGTTCGAGAATGTCACGTTCTCCTACCAGGCGGGCGAGCTGGTCCTGCTGGAACTGCAGCAGCGTATTCCGGCCGGCACGGTCTGCGCGCTCGTCGGACCCAGCGGGGCGGGCAAGTCCACCTTCGCCAATCTCGTCCCGCGCTTCTTCGATCCGACGGCCGGGCGCGTCACGCTCGACGGCCACGACCTGCGCGACATCCGTCTCGCCGATCTGCGGCGCAACATCGCGATTGTGCCGCAGGACCCCGTGCTCTTCAACGACACCGTCCGCGAGAACCTCCGCATCGCCCGGCCCGAGGCCAAGCCGGCCGAGGTCGAGGAGGCGGCGCGTGCGGCGTTCGCCCACGATTTCATCCTGAGCCTGCCGCAGGGCTACGACACCATGGTCGGCGAGCGCGGGGCCCGGTTGTCGGGCGGACAGAAGCAGCGCCTCGCCCTGGCCCGGGCCTTCCTGCGCAACGCCCCCGTTCTGATCCTTGACGAGGCGACCAGCGCGCTCGACAGCGAGAGCGAGGCCGCGATCCAGCAGGCGCTCAAGCAGCTCGTCGTCGGCAAGACCGTGCTGATCATCGCGCACCGCTTCAGCACCATCCGCGACGCCTCGCTGATCCTCGTCTTCGACCGCGGCGAGATCGTCGCCCGCGGCACCCACGCCGAGCTCCACGCCGGCAATCCGCTCTACCGCTCGCTGTACGACCGCCAGCAGGGGTCATGATTGAGGGTAGGGCTGAAGCGGTGCTTCAGCCGCGATGTTGCCTGATTGTTTGCCACAGAGGCGCAGAGAGCACAGAGCCCAAGCCTCGTTGTTTTTTGGTTTGGGGTCCGATCCCAAAGGCATCCGTCCTCTGTGAGCTCGGTGCCTCTGCGGCAAAACCCGGTTCGGAATTATCGCGGTTGAGGAACCGCCTCAGCCCTACCCGGGAGCCACCTCACCGCACCAGCTGGTAATTCACCACGTACTCCCGTCCCGCCTGGAGCGTGAGTTCGTATGACTGGTCGCCCGTCTTGGTGACCGCACCGGTGGGGGAGGTCGGCGTATTCGCGCTGCGGAACTTCAGGTGGCCCGTGCCGCCGACGGTCGTCACCTTGATCTGGGTGGCCGTGACATTCACCGCGATGTCGCCCGCGGGGGTCGGGACCTTGCCTTCGATCCACTCGAGACCGCCGAGGTTGGGTACCACATCGTACTCGGAGTAACCGGGCGCGGTCGGCCGCACGCCGAGGTAATAACGACCGAGCAAGTAGAGCGGACTCGCGCCCCAGGCGTGGGCAAGGCTCTTCGCGAACGGGCGCCCATACATCGCGTAGCGGGCCGCGCCCTGTTCCTTTGGATCGTAGAATTCCCAGAACGACGTTGCGCCTTCCTTCAGCATGCCACCCCAGTACTCGCGGAGCTCCTTCGTGACGTAGTCGAACTGCCCGCTCTGACACATCGCCTCGAGCTCGTAGAAATTCATGTAGGGCGTGGTGATCCGCATGACCTTGTCGTTCAGGATCACGCCGGTCTTCACCGACTCGATTTGGGCCGGGGTGAGGTAGCCGAACAGCATCGCAAACATGTTCGAGTAGCGGGTGACGAGCGGGTTTTGTTTCCCATCCTTGCGCTGGTGCACGAGGGCCTTTTGGGCCGGGTCCCAGAAGGCGGAGAGGGTCTTGTTCCGCAGGTCGGTGGCGAGGGTGCGGTATTCGGCGGCGCGGGAATCGCCCACGACCCCGGCGCAGAGGGCCATGGCCTCGAGGCTGCGCGCGAAGAGCAGTTGCTCGGCGCTCAGTTCGCCGTCCTTCGGCATCGGCTCCGGCGGCCAGTCGATGAAGACCCAGTCGCCGGGCAGGCCCTCGACCATCCCGTCGGCGTTCCGGCGGGCGAGGAC
Source organism: uncultured Opitutia bacterium (assembly GCA_903925425.1). GTDB lineage: Bacteria > Verrucomicrobiota > Verrucomicrobiia > Opitutales > Opitutaceae > CAIYFD01. The sequence continues at coordinate 12,640 of CAIYFD010000036.1, forward strand.
GAAGTCCATCAGGGTTTTCATCCGCGGGTACATCCGCTGCACGGTCTCCTTGTCGCCGGTGAAGAGGTAGTAATCGTAGATGCTGACGAACCAGTAGAACGAGTAGTCGAGGATCGTGTTGATGTGCTGCTCCACCGGGTCCTTGCCGCGGAGGGCCCACATCGTGCGCTGCACCGTGGCTTGGTCGAACGCCAGGTAGTAGTTCATCAGGTAGCTCTGGTTGGCGTCGCCCGACCAGACCCAGCGGTCGCGCTTGATGCCGTCGAAGTAGAACTCGCGGGAGTTGAGCTCGAGGGTGCGGGCCGAGACATCCCAGATCTTGTTGATCGTTTCATCCGAGCTGCGGAACGCGCCCCGTCGCGCGGAGGGCTGGCCCTCGGCGAGCATCGAGACGTCGTCGAAGCGGACGTTCCCTTCCGGCTGCACGAGGACATAGCGGAAGGCTCGTGCAGAGCTGGCGGTGAAATCGGCCGGGGCGATGGCGGTGACCGGGAAGCGGTCGAGCGTCTCCGCGGTGTCGGGCGAGCGGGCTTCATCCTCGGACTCGCCGTAGATGAATGTGACGCGCCCCTGGCCCGAGAGATTTTTCAGGCGGACGTAGCCGAACGTCTCCTGACCGAAATCAACCAGCGTGCCGGTGCCGACGCGCTCGGTCTTGACCGGGGTCTTCGGCTCGGTCGGTAGGTGGAAGGCCGAGGGCGGGGTGTCCGCGCGGTTGAAGTTCCACGCGCCGGCCGCGATCGGCGCGGCATTCGACGGATTGTTGAACGGCGTGTTGTTGGTGGTGGCCACCGTCCAGGTCTTGTCCGTGCGAACCGCGGCGCCTTGCACGCGGAGGGCGGGAAGGCCCTTCTGGTTGAAGACTTGGATCGCGATGGTGTGCTCGCCGGCCGGCAACTGCACCTTGGGGAGGCCGAGCTGCACGTATTTGCCGTCGATCGTGACATTGTAGCGGCCCTCGGCGTCGACCGTGAGCTCCTCGGGAGTGGTGGTGACGGTCTTCTTCGTGAAGATCACCGACGGGTAGGCGCTGTCCATCCGCCAGAACGGCGGGGCAAAGGCGTCGCGCTCGACGCGCCGGGCCTGGACCTCGTTGGAAAGCCAGATCTCAAAATCACCGGGATACCAGATCCACGTCGCCGGGGCGGTCTGGGCGCGGGCGGTGAAGGTGCTGGCGGCGAGGACGAGGAAGAGAAGCAGGGAACGCAGGGGAGTAGGCATGGGGAAGTCGGGCTACTGCGGCTTGGGGAACGCCGGGCAACGCTCAACATTCAACGCTTAACGCTCAACGTTCAAGTTGGGCAAGGGTAGGGCCCGACTTCCCGGCGGGCCGTGGCCGATTCCGGATGATTTTGCCGCCGAGACACAGAGGGCACAGAGCCCAAGCCTCGTTGGTTTTGGGATTCGAACCCAATCGTCCGTGCTCTGTGAGCTCTATGTCTCTGGGGCAAAACCCGGTTTGGAATGATCGAGACCGGTTTCAGAAAAACTTCTTCGCTTTGTCGAAGAAGCTCTTTGAGGTCGGCTCGTTGGCATCGCCGCTGATCTTGGCGAATTCCTCGAGGAGCTTGCGCTGCTCGGCGGAGAGGGACTGCGGGACCTCGACCTGGACGCGCACGAGCTGGTCACCCTGGCGGCCGCCGCGGAGGGAGGGCATGCCCTTCTCGCGGAGGCGGAAGGTGGTGCCGCTCTGGGTCGCGGTCGGGATCTTGAGCGCGGCCTTGCCGAAAAGCGTGGGCACCTCGATCGAACCACCGAGGGTCGCGAGCGTGAATTTGATCGGGATCTCGCAGAAGAGGTCATCGCCCTGCCGCTCGAAGAGCTCGTGGTTCTTCACCGCGAGCACGATGTAGAGGTCGCCGGGCGAGCCGCCGGCGCCGCCGGCCTCGCCGTTGCCGGACGAACGCAGACGCGAGCCGTTGTCCACGCCGGGTGGGATGCGCACGTTGAGCTTGGTGTTCTTTGCCACGCGGCCCTCGCTGCGGCAGGCGGTGCAGGGCTTCTCGATCTTCTCGCCGGAGCCGCCGCAGGTGGGGCAGGTCTGGGTGAAGACGATGATGCCGCCGGAACGCCGCACCTGGCCGGCGCCGCGGCAGGTGGGGCAGGTCACGCGCTTCGAGCCGGGCTCCGCGCCCGCGCCGTCGCAGCGCTCGCAGGTGACGAGCTTTTTGAACGAGATTTCCTTTTCCACGCCTCGGGCCGCTTCCTCGAGCGTGATTTCCAAGTCGTAGCGCAGGTCGGAACCGTCGCGGCCGCCGCGGCCGGACTCGCCGAACATTTCGCCGAAGATGTCGCCGAAGCCGCCACCGCTGCGCTGCTGGCCGAAGACCTGGCTGAAGATGTCGCGGGGATCATGGAAACCGCCGCCGGCCGGGCCGCGCGGCGCGCCGCCGCTGCCGTCGAAGGCGGCTGGACCGTAACGGTCATAGGCCGCGCGCTTCTCGGGGTCGCTCAGCACCTCGTAGGCGTGCGAGACCTTCTTGAACATTTCCTCGGCCTCATTGTTGCCGGGGTTCTTGTCCGGGTGGTACTGCACCGCCTTCTTGCGGTAGGCTTTCTTCAGGGCGTCGGCCTCGACGCTCTTTTCCACTCCGAGCAGGTCGTAGTAATCTTCTTTCGCGGCCATGGTTCAGGAAGCGGCGGGTTTGGCGGGGCCGCTGGAGACCACGACGGAGGCGGGCCGGAGCAGGCGGCCGTTCAGGCTGAAACCGGTGCGCACGACGACAAGCACGTGCTCCTCGGGCACCTGGGGATCGGCTTGGTGGGAAATTGCCTCGTGCTGATGCGGATCAAAGGCCTGGCCGGCCGGGTTGATCTCTTTCAGCCCGTGGGCGGCGAGTGCGGTCTTAAGCTGGGTCAGCACCATGTCGACGCCGGCGGTCAGCACCTTCAGGTCGGCACCGGGTTGGCGGGCCGCGTTCAGGCCCAAGGCAAGATTGTCGAGACCGGGCAGCAGGTCCTCCAGCACGCGGCCGATGGCGAACGAACGCAGCTCGTCCTTCTCGCGGACGGCGCGGCGGCGGAGGTTCTCCATGTCGGCCACGGCGCGCACATAGCGATCGTAGTTGGCCGCGGATTCCTGCTTGGCGGCGGCGAGGGGATCGGCGGTGACCGGTGCAGGCTGGGCCGCGGCGCCGGCGGGCGTCTCGGCGGGAGTGGAGGGAACGGGATTTTCGGTGCTGGCCATGGATTGGAACGGTCAACCAACCATGCCTTCTCGAATTCTTCAAGCCCGGGGCCCGGCGATCCTAGATTCGTTCGGGCAACGCTTAACGCTTAACTTTTAACGCTTAAGTCAGTTCGGACATGATCGGCTGCCGGATAGGACGTCTTGGCCGCACCGCCCTGACTTGGGTGTTCAGAGTTAAACGTTAAGCGTTAAACGTTCTGCCCCCTCCGGCCGCAGCCGGATCGTGTGCCGGTTGTCGGCCGTGATCCCGCATTCGAGGTGGATCGTGCCGGGCGGCAGCCAGGGGGCGATCTTGTCCGGCCATTCGACCGCGAGACAGCAGGGCGGGCGCAGGAAGTCGTCGAGCATCAGGGCATCGAGCTGCGCGGGTCCGGTGAGGCGATAGGCATCGAGATGGACGAGGGTCTGGCCCGGGCCGCGGTGGACCACGAAGACGTTGAACGTGGGGCTCGTGACCGGCTCCGTGATGCCGAGGCCACGGGCGAGGCCTTGCACGAAGGTGGTTTTGCCCACGCCGAGGTCGCCATGCAGTGCGAGGGTCGCGTTGGCGGGCAGCACGGCCGCGAGCTGCGCGGCAAGGTCCTGGGTCTCGGCCGCGGAGGAGGTGGTGAGGCCGGCGCGGAGCTGGTCGAGGATATTCATCGGATTATGGGCCGCAAAAAGGCGCAACAGGCGCAAAATCGGAGATCGATTCCGGGTGAGGGCACCCGGACGACCAATCGAGCTCAGGATGTAGGCGGGGTGCCCTCACCCCGCGATCATCATCAGTCCGTTTTTGCGCCTTCTGCCATTTCGACAAGCTCAAGGCCCCGAGCCTGTCGCGGGGCGCCCTTTTGCGGCCAAGCTTCATTTCAGGTGCTCGTAGCCGTGGAAGGCGGTTAAATCCAACGCGCCCTGCGGCAATTTACCCTTCGCGGTAAACCGCCCGATGCCACGGAGCGGAACCCGCGGGAAGGCGCGGCGCCAGCGGCGCTGGAAAGCATCACGGTCGGTTCCCCGCGCCAAGGCAAAGACCAGCTCGTAGTCCTCGCCGTCGGTGAGGGCGGCTCGTACATCGTAACCGCGGCGGAGCGGCAGGGCGCTGCCATCGATGGCCGCCGCCGCGCCGCGCGGCGTGAGCGCGTGCACGTCCTTCGCGAGGCCGTCGCTCAGGTCCATCATCGCGCGCACTGCGGCCTGGCGGGCGAGCCACGCGCCCTCGGCGAGCCGGGGGGTGAAGGTGTAGTGGTGCCGGCTCGGGAGGCTGCCGCCGAGGCGACCGGTCACCCAGAGCGTGTCGCCGATCCGGGCGCCGGTGCGGGCGACGAACCGCGGGCCGGCGCAGGCGCCGAGCAGGGTGAGGCTCGCGGCGACCGTGCCGTTGGACTGCGCGATGTCGCCGCCGACAATGGGCACGCCGTACTGGCGGGCGCAGGCCGCGAGACCGCGGTAAAAGCCCTCGAGCCAGCGACGGCTGACGCGCGGGTCGAGGGTGAGCGCCAGAACCGCGGCCGTGGGCCGGCCGCCCATCGCGGCGAGGTCGCTCAGGTTGCGCTTGAGGAGCTTCGCGCCGACGGCGCGCGCCGGCACGGCGTCGTTGAAATGACGCGGGTAAACCACCGGATCGACCGTGATCAGCTGGCGGCCCTTGGCCGCCGGCAGCACCGCGCAGTCGTCGCCGATGCCAAAGGGCGTCCGTGGCGACACCTGACCGAGCCAGCGCCGGATCAGCGCGATCAGCCGTTCCTCGCCGAGGGCGGCGACGGATTCGCGGGCGATGCGGGTGAAGGGAGACATGGAGGAGAGCTAACGCGGAATCCGGCTGAAAGAGAAAGCGAAAGCTGTGGGCGTCGGCAGATCGGACCGATCAGTCCGATCCAACGGATCGGTCGGATCCCTGTGGTGGCCGCTGCTCGCTACCGGCTCACTGGTTCACACCGGCGTAGATCATGAACACCGAGTTCAGGTTGAAGATCCCGTGGGCGATCATGGTCACCGCGATGTTGCCCGTGCGCTCGTAGGCGAGGGAGAAGACCACGCCGAGGACCACGAGCGGGGCGAAGCTGGCGAGGTTCATATGCAGCGCGGCGAAAAGAATGGCCGGGATCAGCAGGCCGGCCCAGCGGGGCAGGTGTTGCCGCGCAAAGCGGAACATCCCGCGCCGGAAGACCAGTTCCTCCGTGACCGGGGCCACCACGACGGCGAAGAAGATCAGTAGCGTGGCGAAACCCGGCGACTTGTTCTCGGCGAAGACGTCCACGAGCGACTGTTTCTCCACGGCGATCCCGACCAGCTGGAGCAAACTCTGCCAGATCAGGGCGGTGCCGCCGAGTAGCGGCAGGACGATGAGAAACGTCACGAGCCCCGCGGCGAAGGGCAGGCGCTGGGCGGCCTCGGGCGCGGGATTGAAATAGTCGAAGGTCGGGCGGTAGGGCCGCAGGAAGCGGAAGGCGCCGCAGCCGGCGAGGGCGCCCACCTGGGTCGCGAGCCCGGCGAGAATCTGGGACTGGTCGGTCAACGGCCCGATCTTTTTCAGGGCGTAGATGGCGCCCGCCTGGAAGATCAGCGCGCACAGCACGATGTACCAAAGGAACATCAGGAAATCCACCCAGGTGATCGCCCACACCGTGAGGTGCTTCACGGGCGTCCGCGCCCGTGCCGCCGGGCTGACCGCGAGCCGCCAGAGCAGCGCAAGGCCGCCGAGCATCATCAGGAGCTCGAGGCAGATCGCGGCAATGGACGCGGGCGTGGCGGGGATCTCGGACATGGGAGGGAAGTGCGGAGAACGAAAAGGCGGAGGAAACGCTCAACGTTCAACGCTCAACTCTCAACGCCCAAGTCGGAGGGCGCGAAGGTCCGAGGGTAGGGCTGAGGCGGTGCCTCAGCCGCGTATTTATCATCGCATTCGATCCCGGCTGAAGCACCGCTTCAGCCCTACCCGCAAGCCACAGACATCGTTGATCAGGCTGCGATCTTGCCGTCCTGAAACACCACGCGGCCGTCGACGATGGTCACCTTCACGCGGCCGGTCATGGTCTGGCCGGTCCAGGGCGAATTGCTCGACTTGCTGAAGCCGGCCTTGGCGTCGTACTTCCACTTTTCCGCGGGATCAAAGAGGCAGAGGTCGGCGGCCGCGCCGGGCGCCAGCGTGCCGGCGGGCAGTTTCAGGATGTCCGCCGCGCGCCGGGTCATCAGGTCGATGAGGTGGGGTAGCTTGAACTTGTGCCGGCGGACGAGCACGTCGAGGCACACGGGCAGCGCGGTCTCGAGACCGAGGATGCCGTTCGGGGCGTAGTCGAACTCCTTGTCCTTCTCGTAGTCGGTGTGCGGGGCGTGGTCGGTGCCGATGCAGTCGAGCGTGCCGTCGCGGAGGGCCTCGATGATCGCGAGCCGATCCTCCTCGGTCCGCAGCGGCGGGTTCATCTTGAAGTTGGTGTCGTAGGTCGCGAGCGCGTCGTCGGTCAGGGCGATATGGTGCGGCGTGGCCTCGGCGGTGATGCGGGCGCCGCGGGACTTGGCCCGGCGGATGATGTCGACCGAGAACTTCGAGGAGATGTGCTGGCAGTGGATGTGGCCGCCGGTGTACTCGGAGAGGACCACGTTGCGCGCCACGATCAGGTCCTCGGCCGCGTTGGGCCAGCCGCGGAGGCCGAGGCGGGTGGACATCACGCCCTCGTTCATCACCGCGCCCTGGGTCATGGAGGCGTCCTGGCAGTGGTCCATCACCGGCAGGTCGAACATCTTGGCGTACTCGATCGCGCGGCGCATGAGCTCGTTGCTCTGCACGCAGTCGCCGTCGTCGGTGATCGCCACCACCCCGGCGCGCTTCAGCGAGCCGATCGGGGCGAGGGCCTGGCCCTTCATGCCGACGGTGATGCAGCCGGTGGGGAGAACCTTGACGACGGCGTCGCGCTCGACGGCGTCCTTGATGAACTGGATCGTGCCGGCGTTGTCCGCGACGGGCGCGGTGTTGGGCATGCAGACGACGGTGGTGAAGCCGCCGGCGGCCGCGGCGCGCGAACCGGTGGCGATGGTCTCCTTGTGCGTCTGGCCCGGCTCACGGAAATGGACGTGGATGTCGACGAGCCCGGCGCAGGCGACGCGGCCGCGGCCGTCGATCTTCTTCGCGCGCTTCTTGTCGGCGGCGGAGAGCGTGGCGACAAACTTGCCGTCACGGATGAAAACATCGCCAACCGCATCCCGCTTGGTGGCGGGATCGATGACGCGGGCGTGGGTTATCCAGAGAGAAGGCATGGATCAGGCGTTGCTGCCGGCCGCGACGGTTTCGGGTTGTCCGCCGGAGCAGAGGTAGAGGACGGCCATGCGGACGGCGATGCCGTTGGTGACCTGCTGGAGGATCACGCTGCGGTCGCCGTCGGCCAGTTCGCTGTCGATCTCGACGCCGCGGTTGATCGGGCCCGGGTGCATGATGATGGCCTTGGGGTGGAGCCAACCCGCGCGGGTCTTGTTCAGGCCGAACATGCTCGTGTATTCGCCGAGCGAGGGGAAATGGCTGCTCGTCTGGCGCTCGTGCTGGATGCGGAGGAGCATCACGACCTCGGCGTCGGCGAGCGCGCTGCGCAGGTCGTAGGAGACATTGACGCCCATGCCGGTGAACCAGTGCGGCACGAGGGTGGAGGGGCCGACGAGGGTGACGTTGGCGCCGAGCTTCGTGAGGGCGTGGATGTTGGAGCGGGCGACGCGGCTGAAAAGGATGTCGCCGAGGATGACGACCTTGCGGCCCTGGAGGGTGCCGAGGTGCTCCAGCATCGTGAAGGTGTCGAGGAGGCCCTGGGTCGGGTGCTCGTGCGCGCCGTCGCCGGCGTTGATCACCGGGATGTCGAGGATGCGGGAGAGGTAGAGCGGGGAGCCCGCGGCGGCGTGGCGGATGACGATCATGTCCGCCTGGAGCGCCTGGATGTTCTCGGCGGTGTCGCGGAGGGTCTCGCCCTTGGTGGTGCTGGAACTGGAGCCATCGACAGCGATGACGTCGGCGCTGAGGCGCTTGGCGGCCATGTCGAACGCCATGCGGGTGCGGGTGCTGGGCTCGAGGAAGAGGTTGACGATGGTCTTGCCGCGGAGGGCGGGGACCTTCTTCACGCTGCGGCCGAGGATCCGCTTGAAGGCGGCCGCGGTGGCGTGGATCTGCTCGATCTCCTCGCGGGAGAGCTGCTCGATCGTCAGGAGATGGCGGCGGGTCCAAGGCATGTCAGGGGGCGGATGGCGGAAGGCAGAGGGCGGACGGCAGTTTGGTCAACTCAGGCGGTTTTGAACTGGATCGAATCCTTCGCGGGGTTGGTCGGGTCGAGGCGGACGACGATTTTCTCGGTCGGGCCGGTGGCAATCGTCAGGCCGGTGTAGGTGGCGGCGATGGGCAGCGCCCGCCCGCCGCGGTCGACGAGGACGGCGAGCTCGACGGTCTCAGCCCGGCCGTGGTCGAAGAGTTCGTCGAGGGCGGCCTTGACGGTGCGGCCGCTGAAGAGGACGTCGTCGGTGAGGATGACCGTGGCGCCGTGGACGTCGCCGGGGGTCATGGTGGCCGGATATTCCTTGGGGATGGGGTTGAGGCCCGTGTCGTCGCGGTGGAAGGAGATGTCGATGATGCCCGGGCGGGCGCGCATGGAGGCCGGGGGTTCGCCCCGGGACAGGCTCAGGGCGAGGCGGCGGGCGAGCTCGATGCCACCGGCGGCGATCCCGAGGATCAGCAGGGGCTGCGGGGCCGGGTGGCGGGCGGAAATGGCGGCGGCAAGCCGCTCGATCGCGGCGTGGATCTCTGGGGAACCGACGGTCTTCGCTTTGGCCACGAGCCCCGGTTGTGAAGGGTCCCCGGTGCCGAGGGAAGGATTTTCTGCGGAGAACACGATCCGCCAAACCTTTTGACCGCGGATTTAACGGATACCACGGATGGATCCCGGGTAGGGCTGAAGCGGTGCTTCAGCCGGATTCGATTCTTGATCGCGGCTGAGGCGCCGCCTCAGCCCTACCTTGGGTCGGTGCGAGTCCGAGCCACCGATTCAGCTCTAGGTCGTCCGCGATCGACATCCCCCCGCGGTAGGCAGGTGCGAGCAGCTCTTTGTAGCCGGGGTCGGTGAAGCGGTGGCAGTGGAGCAGGACCTTCGCCTTCTGGCCGGGGGCCCGGACGAGGCGACCGAGCGCCTGGTTCACCTTCGTCATGCCGGGAATCTGGTACACGCGCCGGAAGGCCTGCTCGCGTCCGAGGGCGGCGAAATCCTTCAGTTTCGCGCGCTGCACGGCGTTCACCTCGGGCAGCGCCGGGCCGACGACCATCGCGTGGGTGATGCGGCCGCCGAGCTGGTCGATGCCCTCGGAGAAACTCGAGCCGAGCACGAGGAAGAGCGCGTCGGCGCCGGAGAGCGATTGCTCCACCCATGCGGTCTGGGCGGCGAGGTCTGACTGGCGCGGCTGCAGGACGACGCGCAAGGCCGGCGCCGTGGCTGCAATTTCGCGTTGGATCGCCCCGGCGTAGGCGTAGCTCGGGAAAAACACGGCGACCGGAGCGACGGACCCCTGACGGAGGGAAATCACCGTCGCGGCGGTGAGCGGGTAGTGGCGCAGCCGGTGCTGGAAGGTCGTGTCGACCCGGGCGTCATACGCCACGTCGTAGGCGCCCTCGCGCCATGGGGTCGCGGCCCGGACGGTCTCGGGCGCACGGGCGCCGGCCTCCTCCTCGACCTTCAGGAGCGCGGCGGCGTTGGTGAGCTTGGCGAACAGTTTTTTCGTCTCGCGCTTGTTCAGTGCGCCGAGCCGGTCCGCCTCCGGCAGCACCGGTGCCGGGGCCGGCGGGGGCGCCGGCGGTTCCTGCAGGCCGCAGGCCGCGGCGAAGGTTTCGCCCGGGCCGAAGGTGGCCGAGGCCAGGACCACGCCGCCGAATTCGCGGAGCGTGGGGCCGATCGCCTCCGCGGCGTCGAGGCAGGTGATCGCAAGTTCGCCGGCGCGCGGGCACCACCAGAGCCGGGGTAGGTTGACGGAGCCGAGTTCCTCGGCAACCGCGGCCGCTTCCCAGAGGGCGCTCGCCGTGGTCGGCGCCAGCGCGGCGTAGTCGAGCGGCGAGCCGTTGAGCTGGCCGGCCACCTCGGTGAGGAGGTGCCGGGCATGGTCCTCGTTGTCGAGCGAGAGCGCGTCGGTGTGCTTCAGGGTTTCGAGGAAATGGGTCCAGGCATCCCACGCATTGAGCAGCGGGAGCGGCGGCCGGGCGTGACGCAGCTCGGCCGCGATCCCAGCGGCTTCGAGTCCGGTGAAGGCGTGGGAAAATCCGTCGGCCGCGCGGGTGGGCAGGTTGTGGGCCTCGTCCACAATGAGCAGGGTGCGGGCGGGATCGTAGCCGGGCTGGCCGCCGAAGAACCCGCGGTGGCGCGGCGAGAAGACGTAGTTGTAGTCGCCGATCCACACATCCTGAAAGGCGAGGGCGGTGCGGGTGATCTCGTACGGGCAGATGACCGCGTGGCGTCCCGCGGCGCGGAGTGACTCGAGATCCTTGGCCGCGAGTTCGTCGAGATGGAAGCGGGCGAGCCCGCTCGTGGCCCAGCGCTCGCCGATGCCGTCGAGGAACCGGCAGCTCTCGCGCACGCAGTGGAAAACGTCGTTCACGCAGTGCTCGGACTTGCTGCGCACTTGCCACACCGCGACCCCGCGGGTCGCGGGTGGCACGGTTTTGAGTTCAGGGTTCAGGGTTTTGAGTTGGGATTCCGCATCACTTCCAAGGAGCGCGGGGTGACTCTCGTGATGGGTCATCGCCTCGAGCGTTCGCACGACCTGCAGCTGCCCGGTCGATTTGCTGGTGAGGTAGATCAGGCGCTCGAGCTGGCCGGTGCGGAGGAGGTCGAGGGCGCACTCGAGGAGCACGCCGGTCTTGCCGAAGCCGGTGGGGGCCTCGAAGCAGACGGGCGCGCGGGCCCGTTGGAGCGCGCCGCTGAGATCGGCGCGGGTGGTCTCCTGGCCGGAGCGGAGCGTCGTGAAGGCCGGCCGGAAACTCAGGCTGTGCAGGCGCTCGCGGGCGCGGAGCCGGGCGGTGAGGAATTCGGCCACGGCCTCGAGGCGGGACTGAAAGAGCACGTCATCCGCCGGCGTGAGCGCAACCGTCTGCGACAGCCCGCTGGCGGCCTCGACGAACAACAGCTCGGCCCGCAGGGCTCCGCCCAAGTTTTCACGTAATACGTGAAATGCTGGGGCGGAGCCCGGCTTGGGGCGGGCGGCGGCCGCGAGGCCCGCGCGGTGGAGGGCGAGGTAGGTGGCGAGCTGGACGAAGTAGGCGGGGTAGGCGGCGCGCAGCTCGGCCTCGGGGACCGGGAGCGCGCGGGTGACGGTTTTGATTTCGCGGAGAATTTGGGCGCCGTTTTCCGGGACCAGCTGGTCGATGCGGCCCGCGAGGGTCAGGACCCAGCCCCGGTGGGCGACGCGCCCCTCGATCACGACCTCGAAGGTCGCGGCGGCGTTTTCGCCGGCGGTGCGGCTCCTCAGCTGGCGGTGCCAGTGGGTGCCGAGCTGGGCGCGCCAAACACCCTGGGGACCGCCACTGCCGGAATCGCGCGGCCCCACCGTGAAGTCGGAGAATTCCCCGACGCCCAGTGAGGCGGTGCGTTGGTCGAGGCTGAATTGCATCGGGGCGGAGGCTCCACGGAATACGGGTGCGGGTTTCGGGCTACCACGAAAAACATCGGGTTCGGAAATTTAACCGCGGATTTCACGGATGCCATGGATGCGGGAGCGTGGGGCACTCGATCCGGGTGATTGGCCGCAAAAAGGCGCAGGAGGCGCAAAGACGGAAATCGTTCCGGGTGGGGGCACCCGGACTACACGATGAGAAATAAATGTCGGGGTGCTCTCACCCCGGAATCCGCGTTTTTTGCGCATTCTGCGCCTTTTTGCGGCTAAACTCCGGCTACTCCGGCAGGATCTCGGTGAAGCCGCGGAGGTAGGCCTCGAGGCGGCGCAGGTGGCGGGCGACCTCGGGCGGCGGGGTGGTCTGCTCGGCGACGGCCTGGTGGAGGATCTGCTCGGTGGCGGCGCGCTCGGCGGCCGACAGCTTGGCCAGCCATTCCTCGCGCACCGGGTAGCCCTCGTCGCGGCTGAAGCAATAGAGGCTCTTGAAGTAGACGACGTCGGGCCGCTTTCCCGCGGCGAAGGCGGCGAAGGCCGTGCGTAACAGCGCCGCGATCTTGGGCTGGCTTTCCTCCGGCCCGGGGTGGCGCTTGATCAGCGAGGCGAAGTTGGAGGCGAACTGCAGCGTCTCGTAGTCGCGCCCGATCGCCTCGGGGCGGTGGAGCAGCCGTGCCTCCTTCACGAACCAGGTGCGACCCTCGATTGTGCTCTCAAGCAGCAGCGCGGCCTCGTCGAAAAGATCGAGCGGATGGTTGATCGCGGCCCCGCCGGAGAGGCGAGCCGGCTTGGCCGGTGCGCGTTTGGGCAGGCGCTGCAGGACGTGGAGCAGCCCTTTTTCGCCGGAAAAAACCGTGAGGGCCACGAAGGAGTCCGACGGCGGACGCTTGTGCAGGACGTAGGCGTCGGTCTGGAGATGAGCGCCAGGCATCAGAAATTTTTAACCACGGATTTCACGGATGGCACGGAGGGGGAAGGCGGCAGGCATCCGAATTTGATTCGTGGGTTGCGGAGCCCGCGCTCCATGCCGGGCCGCGATCACTTCGCGTGCGGGGGCACCGGCCAGGGCGGCAGCACGGTGCCGCCGGAAATGATCATCTTCATGCCTTCGCTCACGGGCATCTCGAGTTCGATCACCTTGTCGGCGGGCAGAAAGATCAGGAAACCGCTGGTCGGGTTGGGCGTGGTGGGGATGAAGACCGCGCGCAAATGGCCGCCGACCCGATGCTCCAGTTCGCCGGTCTCGCGGCTGGTGAGAAAGCCCATGGACCAGGCGCCCTCGTGCGGGAATTGAATGAGGACGACCTTGTTGAAGAGGTCGCGCTTCTGCGCGCTGAAGGTGCTGATGATCTGCTTGACCGTCTTGTAGACCGGGCGGACACCGGGAATGCCCTCAAGGAAACGTTCACCGGCCTGCAGGAAGAATTTCCCGAGCACGTAGCGCGAGACGTAGCCGAGCAGCGTGATGAGACCGATGGTGATGGCCGTGCCGAGCAGATCCCAGAGGAGGGTCAGCCGGGGGGCGTTCAGGTATTCATCGGGAACGTAGAAAAACAGTACGGCCCGGAAGTTGCCGCCGACGAGGTCGATGACCTTGCCGAAGGCCCACACGGTGACGACCAGCGGCGCGATCAGGAAAAGCCCGGAGAAGAAAGCGTGGCGCAGGGAGGCGAGGCGGGTCGTGGAGCTCATGAACGAAGCAGAGTGTCAGCAAGGAGCGGGCCGGGGCCAAGTTATTTGGTCGTGGGGGTCGCAGACGGTAGGGCGGCGACTCCGTTCGCCGCCGGGATGGCGGGAGCACGGCGGTCACGGAGTGACGCGCCCTACCGGGGCTTCAGCCGGAACTTCGGCATCGCCCCCGCGGCGCGGAGCACACGCAGGGCGCGGGCCTCGGCGCGGCGCATGACCCGCTTCTTGACCGGCCGCAGGTCGTCGTAGCCGGCGAGGTGCAGCCAGCCGTGCACAAGATAGAGCGTGAGCTCGGCGGCGAAATCCCGGCGGCCGCGCTGCCGGATGGCGGCGTCGGCGGAGACGCAGATCTCCCCGGCGGCACCGAGGGCGGCGTCGCCCTCGAAGGTGATGACATCAGTCGCGGTCGGGTCGCCGAGGAAATCGCCGTGCATGCGGGCCAGCGCGGCATCGGTCAGGAATACGATCGAGAGCTCGCCCGGCGGGCAGCCGCCGCGGAACTTCGCCGCCGCGGCATCGAGGACCCGGATCGCGGCCGACGCCCCGCGCCGGTCGGGGCCGAGGCGTGGGTGGTGGCAGGCGATGGAGATGCTGCGCATGGGTGGAAAACCAGTTGTCGGTTATTGGTTATCGGTTGTTGGGTCGGAATCGGAGGGCCCAATCACGGATAACTCCTCGCCAATAACCGGGCGGGCTTTGCCCGCCCTAAGCCTTGGCCGCCGCGTCCGGCGCCGCCGGCATGCCCGGATAGGCGACGCGCGCGTGCAGCATGTTGAGCAGCGTGAACACGAAGCTGTTTTTCACCTGGGCGAGGTCGGAGAAGGTCAGCGGTGCCTCGTCGAACTGGTGCTCGGCGACGCGGTCGCGGATCAGCCCATCGACGAGTTCGGCCAGGTTCTCCGGGGTGACGTGGCGGAGGCTGCGGCTGGCGGCCTCGACGGCGTCGGCCAGCGAGATCACGGCGCTCTCCTTGGATTGGGGGCGTGGGCCGTCGTAGCGGAAACCCTCCTCGGGGACGGTGGCGGCGGTGCCGGTGAAGGGCACGTTGCTGCCGGGGATGGGAGGGACGGTGCCGTGTCCGCAGGCCTTGAGGTAGAAAAAACGGATCAGCGTGGTGCCGTGGTGCTGGCTGATGACATCGCCCACGGCGCGCGGGAGCCGGTGGCGGCGGGCGAGATCGAGGCCATCGGCCACGTGGGCCTTGATGATGCGGACGGACTCGGCGGGCGTCTTGCCGTCGTGGGGGTTGGTCCCGCTGCGCTGGTTCTCGGTGAAGAACTCGGGGTGGGCGACCTTGCCGATGTCGTGGAAAAGCGCGCAGATGCGGGCGAGCAGCGGGTTGGCGCCGATGGCGTTGCAGGCGTTCTCGGCGAGCTGGGCGACGACGAGCGAGTGATGGTAGGTGCCGGGCGCCTCGATCTGCATGCGGCGCAGGAGCGGGTGGTTGAAGTCGGTCAGCTCGAGCAGGGTGATGTCGGTCGTGCGCTTGAAGAGGCTCTCCAGCACGGGGAGGGCGCCGACCACGAGCACGCCGGTGAGCAGGCCGCTGGCGAGGCCGGCGCCCATCTGGAGGATGAGCGCGAGCTGGTCGGTGCCCTCGGCGAGGCCGATCACGGCGGCGAAGGCGGCGACGGTGAAACCGCCCGCGCCGGCGGCGCGGACGACGCGGCCGCGCTTGCTGACATCGCGGCAGGTGGAGATTGCCACCATCGAGGCGAGGAAGGTCACGACCAGCAGGTCGAGCCGGTTGCCGTAGATCACGCCCGTAAAGATCGAGATCAGCAGGGCCATGAAGATGCCGGAGCCGGCGTCGATCAGGATGGCGACAATCAGCGGCGCGAGGGCGGTCGGCGCGATGTACGGCAGGGTCGAGGCCCAGGCGCTGTTGCGCAGGAAGAACTCGAGGTCGAGCAGCGAGTACGTGAGGCGGACGAGGGCGAGGTTCACGATCACCACGAGCGCGAGGAGCGCGAGCCGGCCGTTGCTCTGGAAGGTCTCCCGGTCCTCGAGCCGGATGTAGAAGGTGCACGCGATGACCATGGCGAGCACGAGCAGCACGCGGCCGAAGAGGCGCTGGTCGGCGTCGCGGCCGGTGTCACCGGTCTCGAGCAGGTGCTGGCGCTGGGCCATGAGCATCTCGTATTGCTCGGCGGTCACGTGGGTCTCGGGCTCGATGATGGTCTGGCCGCGCTCGACCGTGACCTGGACGGGTTTGAGGGACTTGAGGGCGGAGGCCTCGCGGGCCTTGGTCGCGGTGGCGTCGAAGACAAGGTTGGGGGCCACGCCGCCGCGCAGGAGGCGGAAGAGCGCCGGCGTGAAGGCTTTGGCCGGTCCCTCGGCCGTGAGGTTGGCGCGCAGGTAGGTGAGCGCCTGCTCCAGCGACTGCACCGGGCGCTGGGCGATCTCGCCGGTCGGGCGCAGCATCTGGAAGACGGTGACGCTGTTGGCGGCGCCGGCCTGGTCGAGGGTGCCATCCTGGATGCCCTCGGTGCTGAGCTCGCGGAGGAGAGTGAGGCCGCTCTCGGCGAGGGTCAGGCGCAGCTTGGCGTCGCCTGCGGCGAGGAACGCGACGACGTCCTCGATGGCGACGCGGTAGGAGCCGAGGGCGTTGTATTGCTCGACGAGCGTGGTGAGCGCCTCGGTCCGCTGGCCGACGTTGGGGGTGTTGGGCGGAAACGCCCGCTCGAAACGCTCCAACTGGGCGAGCAGTTCACGCAGGTCGCGCTCGTAGCGCTGGAAGTTTTCCAGCTCCAGGCGGTAGACGGGCGGGACGCGGTTGCGGACGGCCTCGCTGGAGGCGCGGGTCAGCTCCTGGCTGACGAAGCTGAAGGAGGTGCTCGCGGCCACGCGCACCGTGGCGAGCTGGCCGGGGAGGACGGGCAGGTTGACCGTGGAGACGCCGACGTAGCTGATGACGACGATGGCGGCGACGGTGGCCAGGAAGATCAGTGCGGTGACGATCCGGCTGCGCTCGAAGATCCCGCGGGCGGCGAGCGTGGCGGCGGACGGCGCGGCGGGCGGTTCGCCGGCGAGGCCACCGCGGAGGAGCTTCAGGTTTTGACGGAGGGACATGGCGGCGGCAGGGCGGATCAACCGCGACGGCGGGAGGCCACCTGTTTCAACTTGCGGGCGGTCGCGTCGAGGCGGTCCCACGTGGAGGCCAGGGCCTGGGGCAGGATTCGGGTCTGGCCGAGGACGGGCATGAAGTTGTTGTCGCCGTTCCAGCGCGGGACGATGTGGGCGTGAAGGTGGGGGATGCTGCCGCCGGAGGCCGAGCCGAGGTTGAAGCCGACGTTGAAACCGTCGGGTTTCAGGGCCGCCTGCAGGATCTTTTTCCCGTGAACGATGATCTCCATCAGGTCGGCGCGCTCGGCCGGCCGGAGCTTCTCGAGTTCGGTGACCTCGCGGAACGGCACGGCGAGGAGATGGCCGGGGTTGTAGGGAAACCGATTGAGGACGAGGTAGGACAACTTGGAGCGGTGGATGATGAGCGCAGCGCGGTCATCACCCATGCCCGGCAGTTCCTTGAAGGTCTTGGCGAGGTCGCCATCGCGCGGCGCCTCGATGTAGTCCATGCGCCAGTAAGGGTGGAGCTGCTTCATTTCCGTTCCGTTTGGGGCGGGAGGGGGACCAAAAGGGGCCGTTCGGTCAAAGTCAAAGCCGCGCCAAACCCCGGTTTGGTGCAATATAATTGCGATCGTTGGCCATGAGGGCCTGCTGGACAACGCCCGCCGGGCGCATAACCAATGATCTTCCATGAGCCAAACGTCTCCCTCTCCCCGCCGCGTGGTGATCACCGGAATCGGTGCGGTTACCCCGGTGGGCAACACCGCGGCCGACACCTGGGCCGCCCTGATCGCGGGCCGGAGCGGCATCGGCCGGATCACCCGTTTCGACGCAACCGGCTGCAACGCCCAGATCGCCGGCGAGGTGAAGAATTTTGAGCCGACCAAGCCCCTGGCCACGCCGCTCCATCCCCGCGGTCCGGCGGGCGAACCCCTGACGGCCACCTTTAACGGTAAAGATCTCAAGAAGTTCGGGCGCTTCACCCACCTCGGCGCCGTCGCGGCGGTCGAGGCCTACGCGGACTCGGGCCTCGATGCCCATCGCGCCAGTCTCGATTCCAACCGTATGGGCGTGAACCTCGGGGTCGGCCTCGGCGGCTTGCCCGAGATGGAAGCGATGCACGACACTTGGAAAGCCGGCGGTTTCCGGAAGATCTCCCCGTTTTTCATCATCCAGATCGCGCCCAACCTGCTCGCCGGGCAGGTCTCGCTCCTTCTCGACCTCCGTGGGCCCAACATGAGCGTTGCCTCGGCTTGTGCGACCAGCGGCCATGCCCTCGGCGAGGCCGCCGCGGCGATCATCCGCGGGGATGCCGACGTGATGGTGGCCGGCGGCGCTGAGTCCACCGTGACCCCGCTCGCGATCGGCGCCTTTGCCCAGATGCGCGCCCTCTCGACCCGCAACGATGCGCCGGAGCAGGCCTCGCGTCCCTACGACAAGGACCGCGACGGTTTTGTCCTCGGCGAGGGCGGCGTGGTCTTCGTGCTTGAGGAAATGGAAATCGCGCAGAAGCGCGGCGCCCGCATCTACGCCGAGCTTCGCGGCTACGGCGCCTCGGCCGACGCCCATCATCTTTCCTCGCTCGCCCCCGGCGCCGAGGGCTCGGCCCGCGCGATGCGTGCGGCGCTCGCCCGCTCCGGTCTGGCCCCCACCGAGATCGACTACGTTTCGGCCCACGCCACCTCGACCCCCGGCGGCGACGGCGAGGAAGCGGCCGCGATCGCCAGCGTCTTTGCGGAGAACAAGGCCTCCCTGCACGTCAGCGGCGTGAAGTCCATGACCGGTCACCTCCTTGGCGGCGCCGGCGCGATGGGCGCATTCGCCGCGGTGCTCGCGATCCATCACGGCATCGTTCCCCCGACAATCAACCTCGCGAACCTCGACCCCGACTGCGCCGCGACCGGCCTCAACTTCACCCCGAACACCGCGGTGAAGAAGACCGTGCGCGCCGCGCTCGCCAACAGCTTCGGCTTCGGCGGCACCAACGCGTCGCTGGTCGTGGCGAAGGTGTGAGCGGAGCGTGAGGTAGGGCTGGCCCGCCGGGCCCGCCGCGATCATTTCCAGACCGGTTTTTGCCACAGAGGCACCGAGCGCCCAGAGGGCGGATGCTTTGGCATCCGGACCCTGAATTCCGAAATGAAATCCCCGAGGCTTGGGCTCTGTGAGCTCGGTGCCTCTGTGG
>CAIYFD010000037.1 GCA_903925425.1 uncultured Opitutia bacterium
GATGCTCTTGCCGCCGTCGGCCTCCCGCAAAATGCGGATCTTCTGTTCCGTCGTGTGTCTTTTGCCTTTCATGGTCTGGGCTCCTTTTAGGGCCGCAGACTAACATTACAAGTGGCCCGGATTTCGGGGGATCACCGCACTCCAGCTCGTGCTGGTCGAGAGCGGCGGCGACAACCTCACCGCGACGTTTTCCCCGGAGCTGGTCGACGCCTTCATCTATGTCATCGATGTGGCCGAGGGGGACAAGATCCCGCGCAAGGGTGGTCCGGCGATCCGCTTCAGCGACCTGCTCATCATCAACAAAATCGACCTCGCGCCGCTGGTGGGGGCCGACCTCGGGGTGATGGAGCGCGACGCGAAGATTCAGCGCGGCACGCGGCCGTTCCTGTTCTGCGATCTCAAGCGTGAGCACAACCTCGCCGCGGTCATCGCATGGATTGAACACGCGGTTTTATTCGCCCACCGCGCGAAGGCCTGAGGGGAACGATGGCATGGCGGAATTCTCCGGACATCTTTCGCTGTGCGCTGCTGGCCGTGCGAACGGCCGCACCGTCCTAGCCGCGCAGTCATTCCGGGCGCCGTACCACGTGAGCAAACCCTATTGGGACGCCGACACGGGCGTCTTGCTCGTGCAGGTGGTGAATCCCACCGCGGGGATCCTTTCGGGTGACCGGCTGGAATCGGATGTGAAGGTCGGGGAAGGCGCGGCGCTGCTCGTCACGACGCCCAGCGCGAGCCGCGTGTTTCGCATGAAGTCCGGCTCGGCGGAGTGCCGGCAAAGCTTCGCGGTGGCGCAGGGTGGCTGGCTCGAGGTGATGCCCGAGCCGCTCGTGCCGCATCGCGGCTGCACGTACCGGCAAACTACCCGGATCGAGGTGGCGAACGGCGGGGCGATCTTCTACGCTGATCTGCTCGTGTCCGGGCGCGTGGCCCATGGCGAGGGTTGGGGCTGGGACCGTTTGATCCTGGAAAACGAGGTGACGGTCGGCGAAACCCTCGCCTTGCGCGAACGTTTCGACCAGACGGGCGCCGACCTTAAGGTGCTAGCGGCGCTGGCTGGGTCGGGACCGGCCGCATGTTTTGGCAATGCGGTCTTGATTCCGGATCGCGCGCAGGCCGACGAATCGTGGCGGCGCGAACTTGCGGCCCTGCACCAGGACGGACTTTGGCTTGGCGTGAGCCGGCTGCGCACCGCCGGCTGGAGCATCAAGTTTGTCGCCCCGTCGACCGCGCGGCTGAAGCAGGCATTGCGCGAGATCCGGGGGATCCTGGCCCCGGCGTTTCCGCGACTGGCCTGCGATCCGCGCAAGCTCTGAGCACACGGGGATTGCTGGTAGGGCGTGTCACTCCGTGACCGCCGAGGACCAACGGCGCGGACGGAGTCCGCGCCCTACCGTCAGACCAGGACCATTGCCACCAGACCGACGCCCGCGACGGCGCCGCCGATCAGGCGCACGGCTCGTTGCTGACGCGCCAGCATCGTACCGAGCCCGATTCCAGCCAAGTGCAGGGAGCCCGTTGCGATCATGAAACCAGCGCTGTACATCAGGCCGTCGCTGGTGGCGGGGGCCTCGGCTCCGTGAGCGAATCCGTGAAAGCAGGCGAACCAGGCGGCCAACGCCATTCCGGCCCAAGCCGGCAGGCACGTGGCGGTCGAGATCAGCAGGCCGAGCACGAGGAGCGACGCAGCGATGCCTTGCTCAATTCCAGGCACGGCCACGCCGGAACGGCCGAGTGCGGCGCCCAAGGTTAGGGCAGTGACGAACGCCGTCGGCACCAGCCAGCGTGCGCGGCCGCCAAGCTGGACGGCCCAGAGACCGATCGCGACCATCACGAGCAGATGGTCCCAGCCGGTTAGCGGATGCATGGCGCCAGTACCGAAATCCCAGGTGAGCTCGTGACCTTCGTGACCCGGATGGGCGAAGGCGGTGGCTGGCAGGGCGAGCACGGTGGCGATCAGACCGAGGACGCGCTTTGGGTTCATGGCTTTGGTTTAGCAAATCCTACGCCAGAAAAGAAACTAAAGTTAAGGTCTGTCTGGACGATGATCTGAAGTTCCCGCCCTGAAGCCGGCGCCGGCACCTGCTGGCTGTCCCCCCAACGGGTTGACTTCCCCTGATTCAAATAATCTTTAACCCCACGGTCGTCCCCGGGGCGTTTGCCCCCCCCGACTCCCCAATCCCCAGATACTCCATGAAGATTCGAGCCCTCGTGCTGGCTGCCGCCGGCAAGCTTTCCCCCGCCTTGGTCGTGGTTTCACTCGGATTGGTTGCGCCGGCACTTCGTGCGGCCGAGACGGCGCCCGACTATGCTCAGGAACGAATTTCAGGGGGGTGGTCCGGTGCCCGGTCGAGTTTGGACGCCAAGGGATACACCTTCGAGGGCGTGACCAAGATCGATGGATGGCGTGAGCTGTCGGGCGGTACGGCCGGCAGTTGGCGCGGTCTTGGCAATCTGGATCTCCAGCTTGGAATCGACGCGGAAAAGGCCTTTGGGTGGAAGGATACCAAGCTTTTCGTCTACGGCTTGGGCGATGCGGGCGGGCGGCCGAATGAGCTTCCGGGCAGTCTCGCCGGAATCGACAACATCGAGGTGGGGACTCCCGCCTTCCGGCTTTACGAGGCTTGGATCGAACGGAATTTTGCGGCCGGCCGCGTCTCCGTGCTGGCCGGACTTCATGATCTCAATTCCGAGTTTTATGTCACCGACGCCAGTGGGCTATTCCTCGGGCCGACCTTCGGCATCGGCACGGAGATGTCCGCTACCGGTCAGACCGGTCCCTCGATTTTTCCTTCAACCAGCCTGGCCTTGCGCGTGCGGGTCGAACCTTGGGATGGCGTCTTCCTGCAGACGGCGGCGTATGACGGCGCGCCGGGCGACCCGAATAATCCGCGCGGCACCCACCTCACGCTAGGTGCCGGTGAAGGCACCTTGTATGTTGCCGAAGCCGGCTGGCAGTCGGAAGGCACCCATCTTGGCGTGGGTGGATGGCGTTATTCGGCAAAGTTTCCCGACGTTCTGACCGGGGCTCCCGCCGATAGTCGGGGTGCCTACCTGTTGGCGGAACACAAGGTCGGGGTGGGGGCCTTGGGCGACATCGCCTTTTTTGGCCGTTACGGTTGGACCGCGGCCGATGCGGAGGATTTCCGCAGCTCGTGGAGTGCGGGTGCAGTCTGGAGCGGTTTGCTTCACTCGCATCCGGAGTCCAGTCTCGGTTTGGCGGTGGCGCAGGCGGAATTGAGCAATAAATTTCTGGCGGCAAACGGACCCCTCGCCCGGCGGGAAACGCAGGTGGAGCTGACTTGGGAAGAACCCTTGGGTCATGGTATAACCATTCAACCCGATCTGCAGCTTATCCATAGTCCCGGTGGGGCGATTGGCGCGAAGGATGCCTGGACTGGCGGGATCCGACTCAAGCTGGAGTTCTAGGCTACTCGGTGGCGGCTCCGATCGGTCTCCCCGCCCCTGTGTTCAGGGAGGGAGATCGGCATGACGAACATGTAACCCGGGTTGGATGCTTGCTTCGTGCGGCTCCCGGAGAAAGAAATGCGGCATGCACCCCGAATCCTCCCTGACCCGTCGTGATGTGATCAAAAGCATTGGTGCCGGCGCCGCGCTGATCGGTTTAGGCGCGCTTGGCTCCAAGGCCCAGGCCGCCGCCGCCCCTGCCGCCCCTGCCGCCCCTGCTGCCCCTGCTGCTCCTGCTGTCGTGCCGGCCTCCGGGCCGTTCACCCTGCCCAAACTGGGCTATGCGTATGATGGCCTCGAGCCGCACATTGATGCGCGGACGATGGAGATTCACCACTCGAAGCATCATCAGGCGTACATCAACAACGCCAACACGGCTCTCAAGGATCACGCGGACCTGATCGCTCTTTCCGGCATCCAGATCCTCCAACGGCTCCCGGCCGTTCCTGACGCCATCCGCACGACCGTGCGCAACAACGTCGGCGGGCACGTGAACCACACCTTCTTCTGGGAAATCCTCGGCCCGGGCGCCTCGGCCCCCACGGGCGCGCTGGCGGCGGCGATCAACAAGAGCTTCGGGTCATTCGACGACTTCAAGACCAAGTTCGCGGCCGCCGCCACCGGTCGTTTCGGCAGTGGCTGGGCCTGGCTGAATGTCCGCGCCGGTGCGCTCGTCATCGAGTCCACCGCGAACCAGGACTCGCCCTGGAGCGACAGTGCCGTGCCTGTGCTCGCCCTCGATGTGTGGGAGCACGCCTATTACCTGAAGTACCAGAACGTCCGGGCCGACTACGTGAAGGCCTTCTGGAACGTCGTGAACTGGCGCAAGGTGGAGGCGAACTTCGCCGCCGCGAGCTGACCCGGTTCAGTGCCGGGTTTCGCCTGCCGCGGTGTTTGCCGCGGGCAGGTCGCCTTCGCCGAGTTTGCGGCGGAAAACCCCCAGCGCGAGTTGGTAGCATTGGAGCGCCAACTCGGGATCATAACGGTAACCCTCGTCGCGCATGAACGCGTGGGCGCCGTTGAACTCGTGCCACGTGAACGGGACTCCGGCGCTGGCCAGGGCGGCATAGTTATGGGCGCGGCCCTCGGCGGGCACATGGGGATCCTGCCGGCCCCAGAGCATCATCAGCTCTCCCTTGATCTCGCCGGCGCGGGCGAGGCTGTCGTCCTTCATGCCTTTGCCGAGGCCGCGCTTGTGGAGATCGGTGGCGTAGAAACAAACGGTGGCGGCGACGCCGGGGTTCATCGCGGCGCGGAAGGCGAGATGCCCGCCGATGCAGATGCCCATCGCGCCGAGCTTGCCGGTGCACTGCCCGTCTGAGCGGAGGAAGGCCAGCACGGCCCGGGCGTCGTCATCGTACGCCAAAAGCTCCTTGGTGGTCTTCAGCGTGTTGCCCCGGTCGGCGCCCGCCTGATCGTAGGCGAGGACGGTGCCCGCCGGCTCGAACTCATGATAGATCTCCGGGACCGCCACGACGAAGCCATGGCCGGCGAGGAGGGCGGCGGTCCGGCGGATGGGCCCCGTGACCTGGAAGATTTCCGAATAAAGCAGGATTCCCGGGTACCGGCCGGGCGCGGTCGGGCGGAAGAGATGTGTCCGCATCGGACCGGTGGGCGTGGGCAGGTCGATGGATTCGTTGTCCTTGATGGTCATGGTGGAGGAGGGTTCCCGGAAGAGGCCCACAAAAAAGGCGCGGAAATAATCCGCGCCTCAAGGAGATTCCGGCTTGGGCCGGTTCAGGCCTCGGCGCGAATGACCGGGGAGGCGTTGCGATTCGTCGCCGGCTGGCCGACGCCGAAGAACTCAACCACGTGGGAAAGGTTGGTGTAGCCTTTGGCGGCCAGCTTTTCCTCGATGCCGGCGATGGCGGCCCGCAGCTCGGCGGTCGTCTCGGAATCGATCATCTCGACCCGGTGCGATTCCTTGCAGATCACATGGTACCGGCTCGTTTCGCCGAGGTTGATCTCGTAGAGGCTGGTGCCATTGGGCAGGAAGGAGCGGCGCACCAAACCGAGGCCATCGAAGGCCGAAAGACAGCGATAGACCGTGACCAAGTCGCAGGCGGCGCGCTTCAGCACCTCGTGGATCTGCTCGATGCTGGCCGGTTGGCCGAAGCAGATGAGGGCCTCAAGAATCGCGATCCGGGGCTGGGTGACCCGCAGGCCGGCCGAGCGCAGCCGGGCAATGGCCTGATTGATTGGCGTGGTCAGCTCGTCGCCGTGGCGGGTCGGCACCTTCACTCCTGCGAGAGGATGATTGGTTTGCGTTGAAGCAATCATGAGAACGGTGACCTTGTCTGCCCGTTTTCGTCGGGCGAGTTAATAGTCGCTGTTAATTATTGGCAACAAGGGACTAGTGCCTACTTGCTGCAAGAGTGGGTTCTTGCCGGGATTGCGCCGGAAACGCTCCTGTGCTTACTCCCTGACGACCAACATGCCAGCACCCGACTTTTCCGAGGTAGTCGCCCTCATTCGCAAGGAGGACCCACGGTTTGACCGCAAAGCCTATGACTTTGTCCGTTTGGGCCTCGATCATACCGTCAAGGAGCTGAAGAAACAGAACGCCAAGCGGACCGGCGAGAAGGCTCATGTCTCCGGTCCCGAATTGCTCGGGGGCCTGCGGGACTACGCCCTCGACCAGTATGGCCCCCTCGCGAAGACCGTGCTCAACTCGTGGGGCGTCACCCGCTGCTCCGATTTTGGCGACATCGTCTTCAATCTGATCGAGTACAATGTCTTCAGCAAAACCGAGAACGATCGTCGCGAGGACTTCAGTGAGATCTTCACCTTCGACGAGGCCTTAGTGAAACCCTTTCAGCCCGCCCGCCGGCTCCCGACCGGCTCGCTGGGAACGGCCTGATCCCGTCGGCCGCCGGTTGCCGGCGGTTTTCGCGGTTGCCGGTCCGCCGGTCCCATCTGCCTACTCATTCCATGTCCCGCTCCAAATCCCGTCCGACCGACGCCGCCTTGCTCGAGTCCTTTTGGCGTGAATCGGTGGCGCGAACGGTGCTGCCCAACGGGCTGACCCTGATCGTTAAGCCCGACCAGTCCGCCGCCCTCGCGTCCGTGCAGGTCTGGGTCAAGACGGGCAGCCAGCACGAGGAGTCCCATCTCGGGGCCGGCCTTTCGCACTATCTCGAGCACATGCTCTTCAAGGGCACCGAACGCCGCGCCGGCCGCGAGATCTCGGGCACGGTCCAGGCCCATGGCGGCTACATCAACGCCTACACGACCTTTGACCGCACGGTGTACTACATCGACCTGCCGAGCGAGCACTGCGGCGTGGCCATCGATCTCCTCGCGGACGCCGTGCTGCACTCGACGCTGCCGGCCGACGAGGTCGCCCGCGAGAAGGACGTCATCTTGCGCGAGATCGCGATGACGCGCGACGATCCCGACAACCGTTTCTGGGAGTCGTTTTTCGCGACCGCCTTCCGCGAGCACCCGTATCGGCATCCCATCATCGGCTACCGTGATGTTTTTGCCGGGGTGAGCCGCGACGACCTGCTGGCCTATTACCGCTCCCGCTACGTGCCGAACAACCTCGTCGTGGTGGTGGTGGGTGATGTCGATGTGGCCGCGACGCAGGAGCTGGTGGCAAAGCACTTTGGCGCCGTGGCCCGTTCCCGGCTGGCCCCGGTCCTTGTCCCGGACGAATCGGCGGCGCTCGCCCGCCGGGAACAGCACCTCTTTGAGGATTTGGAGCTCACGAGGGCCGGGCTGGCCTGGCAGGTGCCCGGCCTCACGCACCCGGATGCGCCGGCCCTCGACCTGTTGGCGACCGTCCTCGGGGCGGGCGACAGTTCCGTGCTCTGGCAGACGATCCGCGAGCAGGCCGGTCTGGTGCACTCGATCGACGCCCAGAGCTGGAATCCCGGCCGGATGGGTCTGTTCTGCATTTCCTATTCCTGTGATGCGGCCAAGCGGGTCGCCGCGACCGAGGCGATCGAGCGGGAGCTGGCGCGTTGCGCCAAGCGCGGCTTCCCGGCCACGGCCCTGCGCAAGGCCCGGCGCCAGCTCGTGGTCGGCGAGATCAACACCCGCAAGACCATGGCCGGGCAGGCCTCGCGTCTCGGCGCCGCCGAGGTGGTGGTCGGGGACCTCGGGTACACCCGCTATTACTTCGAGCAACTTTCCGCGCTGACCTCGAAGGACCTCGAGCGCGTGCTGAAAAAATACCTGCTGCCCTCCCGCGCCACAAATGTGTCCCTCGGGCCGCGCCAGGGCGCCGCGACGCGGACCTCCGCCGTGAAGCGGTCGGCCCCGCCTGACTTCGAGGAGATCCTCCTGCCGAACGGGGCCCGGCTTCTGCTCCAACCCGACTCGCATCTGCCCAATATCCACCTGCGGCTCGTCAGCTGCGGCGGCCCGATGCAGGAAACCCCGGGCCTCCGGGGCACCACGTCGCTGCTGGCCACGATGCTGACCAAGGACACCCGCCGGCTGGATGCCGCCGAGGTGGCGCACGCGATCGAGGAAGTCGGCGGCTCGCTCTCGCCGTTCTCGGGCAACAACAGCTTCGGGCTGGCGGTGGAAGTGCTGGCGCCCGACATCTCGCGCGGCTTGAACATCCTCGCGGATGCCACCCTGGCGCCGGCGTTCCGGGCCCGGACCTTCGGCATCGAGCAGGCGGCGCACCTCGCCGAGCTCCAGCAGGACAAGGACGACGTGGTCACACTCGGCCGGAAACTGCTCCGGAAGAAATTCTATGGCGCGCACCCGCTGGCGCTCGATGCCCATGGCGACGAGGCCGGGGTCAAGGCCATCACCGCCAAGGATCTCGCCGCGCTGCACCGCCGCCTGATCGTCGCCCCGAATGTCGTGCTCGCCGTGGCCGGGGATTTTGTCCCATCCCGCCTTCGGTCGCGCCTCGAGGATTTTCTCGGCGACCTGCCCAAGGGCGAGGCGCCCGTGCGCAAGCCGCTCAAGCTGCCGTTGCCGGCTTCCCCCGGTGACTTCGTGGAGATCCAGCCGCGCGAGCAGGCGGTGGTATTTCAGGCCTTCCCCGGGCCGTCTCTGCTGGCCCCGGATTTCTACATCGGCGAGGTCGCGGATGAGCTGTTCAGCGGCATGGCCTCGCGCCTGTTCGAGCGCGTGCGGGAGGAAAAGGGCCTCGCATACTTTGTTCGTTCCGCGCGGGTCACCGGCCTCGAGTCGGGCATGTTCTGCTTTTATGCCGGGACCGCCCCGGCGACCGCGGATGCGGTCCTGGCCGAGATCGATGCCGAGATCGCACGCGTCCAGTCCGGTGCCGTGGAGGAGGCCGAGCTCCTCCGCTGCCAGACCCGGCTGAAGGCGGCCCGCCGACAGGGCCTGCAGACGATCGGTTCGCGCGCGATGCAGGCCGGCTTGAACGCCCTTTACGGCCTGCCCGTCAACGACTGGAAGAACTACGATGCCTACGTCGAGCGCGTCACCCGCGAGGACCTGGCGGCCTTCGCCACCCGCTATTTCCAGCGCAAGCTGCGCACGCAGCTCGTGGTCCGGCCCAAGGGGTGAGGGCGGAGGACGGACGCCTGCCCCAATCGGGGGCATCCGCGTTTAAAAGATCCGGGGATCGGGGCCAATAAGCGGCGGTCAAAATCGGCTCCGCCCGAAAAAATCTGCGCTTTTGGAAAGATTAGGTGAAAGATTGGGCCGGTTTTTTGCGTTCTGGGGTGTGTTATGAAAACACATCGTTTGCAGACAGTCTGTGCGACCCTGGCCGTGCTGGTGGCGGCGGGGTTTTGGGCCGGCCCGGTTCTCTTGGCAGCCGAGAAGACCGCGCCGGCCGCGGAAAAGAAGGAGACCGCGGCCGAAAAGAAAGCCCGTCTGGCCCGTGAGGAACTGGTCCAGTACGACAAGAACAAGAACGGCAAGATGGACCCGGATGAGCTGGCCGCCGAAAAGGCGGACAAGAACAAGGCGGCCGCCGAAAAGCGGAAAGCCACCATCCAAAAGAAAAAGGAGGACGCCGCCGGCAAGCCGGCGGAAACCAACAAATAACCCGCATCTCCCCGGCACAGTTGCTGCCGGCTCCGGGCTCTGGGCCCGGGGCCGGCTCAGGTGCGCGCACGCTGCGCGCCGTTGTTGGTTGTCGGTTGTGGGTTCTCGGGGAGGCAAGCGGGGCTGCCGCGCCGTGGTGGCCGGGCCGGCTTAGTGAGGCCGTCGGTCTTGCTGCACCAACCACCAATAACGAACGATCAATAACCGCGACCGCGGAGCGGACGCTACCGGCGATCCACGAGGCCGCCGCTCCACTTGAGCTTGGTCCGGACGACCGTGAAGTGGGAGTATTTCTCGGCCTGCACCAGCTGCACGCGGAGTTTCGAGATGGAAACCTCCACGATCTCGTTCTGCTTGATCCCGGGATGACGCTGGCCGTCAAGCGCCACCAGCATGGGCGAATCCGGGGTGCGGTTGTGGATGCGGAGCTTTACCTCCTGGCGGAAGATGATCGAGCGGTTGCTCAGGGTGTGCGGGCAGATCGGCGTCATCGCGATCACCTCCGCGGAGGGATGGATGATCGGCCCGCCGGCCGAGAGATTGTAGGCGGTCGATCCGGTCGGGGTGCACAGGATCAGTCCGTCGCACGTGTAATCCGTCACGAGTTCGCCGTCGGCCTCGACCTCGAGCCGCACGAGCCGGGAGTTTTCCTCGGCCTTGATCAGGACGTCATTCAGCGCGAGGTCGCGTTCTCCGCCCGCCGGCCCGCATTCCAACATGGCGCGGCCGGTCAGCCGGTAGGCGCCGGCGAGCAGGGCGGCGAAGTGGGTCCGGGCCTCGTCGGCGGAAAAGGTCGTGAGAAAGCCGAGGCTGCCGCGATTGACTCCGATCAACGGAACCTGGGCGCGGGCGGCCTCGCGGGCGACCCCGAGCAGCGTGCCGTCACCGCCGATGACGCAGCAGGCGTCCTGACCGGCCAGTGAGCCCGGTGCAACGGGCTGGGCCGCGATCTCGCGCACCGTCACGCCGGCCTTGGTGGCGATCGCCGCCAGCTCGCGGCCGAGTTCCGCCGCGCCGTCCTTGGAGGCGTTGATGGCCAGCGTGAGTTTCCGGATGGGAGCCATGGAAGGGAGAGGCGATACAGTACGCGGGAGCGGGTGGCTGACCACGAAATTCCGGTTGGGGAAGTGGGGAAGTGGGGAATGTGGAAAGGAGGAAAGAGGGAAAGCTGGGGGAATTGAATCGGGGAATCAGGAACTCAGGCCAGGCATCACTGCCTGAGTTCCTGATCCGCTCCTGAGCGAACGCTCTTTCCCTCATTCCCCCTCCCGCCATTATCCCGCCTTGCTCAACCCGATCAGAAACTCGCGGTTGCCATCGGTGCCGGTGATCGGCGAATCCATCGAGCCGATCAGGGAGGAGCCGGGCAGTTCCTGCAGCGCAAAGGCGGTGATTCCCTTCAGGACGGCTTCCTGGACCGCGACATCGCGGATCACGCCGCGACCCTTGTCCGCCTCGGCCTTGCCGGCTTCGAATTGCGGTTTGACCAGAGCGATCAGGCGTCCACCCGGCCGCAGGAGCGACCAGACCGCCGGCAGAACCGAGCGCAGTGAAATGAAGGAAAGGTCCATCACCGCCACGTCGAAGTCTGAACGGGGTAGGTCGCCGGGACGGAGGTGCCGGGCGTTGACCTGCTCCAGGTTGGTCACGCGCGGGTCGCCCCGCAGCTTGGGATGGAGCTGGGCGCGACCGACATCCACGCAGATGACATCCGCGGCCCCGGCCTGCAGCACGCAGTCGGTGAAGCCGCCGGTCGAGGCGCCCACATCGACCACATGCGTACCCTGCAAATCGAGGGGGAAGCGCTCGAGGAACCCCGCGAGTTTTTCTCCGCCCCGGCTGACGAACCGCGGGGGCTGGTCGATCGTGAGATCCAGGTCCTCCGGGAACTCCTTGCCGGGTTTTTCCAGTCGCTCCGTGCCGCGGCGCACCCGGCCGCTCATGATCATGGCCTTTGCCTGCGCCCGGGACGCCACGAGGCCGCGGGCGACCAGCAGCTCGTCGAGGCGGAGTTTGGAGGCCGACATGCCGCTGGTGCTAACGGATTCGCCGCGCGAGGCGAGGAAAACGCCAATCCTCGGATGAGGGCGTGCAAACTCCGGTCTCAGATCTTCTGCCGCGCCGGCGACCAGCACGTCGTCCGTCCGCCAATCGTCGCGTGGGCCAGCGGACGGCGGGTGCGGGGACAGGTACCGCCCGGTTGCCAGCGGTGGTTGAAAAGCCAGCGGTCAGGGATGTTCACGTTCAGGTCGCGCGGGAGTTTACCGCCGCGGCCGGCGATCTTCGCGAGCGCGCCGCGGCAGACATTCCGGCATTCGCGATGCAGGGCGCGAACCTCGGTGGGCGAGAGGGATCCAGCCTTGCGCCGCGGATGAAGGGCGGCACGCCAGAGAATTTCATCGGCCATCCAGTTGCCGATGCCGGGAAAACGTTCCTGCATCAGTAGGACGGCCTTGATCGGCGCGCGGGCGCGGCGGCGGAGGAAGGCCGCCACAGCCGCGGGGCTGAAAGCGGGGGAGGAGATCGCCGGCGCGATGCCGGTCCACCACGGCGGATCGGCCGGCCCGGGAGAAAACTGTACCCGACCGAACATCCGCGGATCGCGGAACACCAGCGCGTGTTTTGCCGTGAACAGAACCAGATGATCATGCTTCGCCGGTTCGTGGCCGGGCGGGCAGGCCTCCAGCTCGCCGCTCATGCCGAGATGGATTCCCAGCGAGGCTCCCTTGCCGCAGCGGAACCGCATCTGTTTCGCCGCGGCCTCTGAGCCCGTCAGCCGGATCCCCGTGAGAGCTTCGGTCAAGGCGTCGGTGTCCACCCCGCGGTAGATCCGCGCCCGGGGGTGCACGGCGACCCTGACGATTTTCTGCCCAACCGCGGCCTCGTGCCACCGGCGGCGGAAGAATTCCACCTCAGCCAGCTCAGGCATGGGCGTTCACTGCAGAGTCTCCGCGAACTTCCCGAAGTCGGGGAAGACCGGAACGAGGCCCCGTTTTACCTCGGGTAGATTGCTCGGGTCGACCTTGCCGGTGCGGACGGCCGCGACCTTGATCTTGGCGCCGAGGCCGGCGCCGATGTCCGCCGCCGAGTCGCCCACCATCCAGCACTGCGTCGGGTCGAGTCCGTGGCGGGCGATCGACTCCACGATGAAGCGCGGGGAGGGCTTCCGGTAAATCACGGGCTGGTCGGGCGCCTCGGGTGCGATGCAGATGTCGGTGAACACCGGGCGCGGCAGGCGGATGACTTCCTCGAGCCGGTCGTTCACGCGGTGGGTCGCCTCGATCGTGTGGTAACCGCGGCCGATGCCCGACTGGTTGGTGAACAGGAAGAGCTGGTAGCCAAGTTTCCGGGCGCGCGCCAAGCCCTCGATCACCCCCGGGATCAACTCCACGCCGGCCGGATCGGCGAGGTACACCTTGTCGATGATCAAGGTGCCGTCGCGGTCGAGGAAAAGGGCTTTGGGCATGTCGCTGCGGGATTATTCGTGAATGGTTTTGGCTACTAGGGCGCTGACTCAAACCGCGGCTCATTCGGTTTGGAAACCAAACAACCAATAACGAATCGCCGATAACCGTCAGCGCCGGCTGACATACGCGATCAGCTCCTTGGGGGTGACCGTCGCGGTGCCGATCTTGCTCACGACGACTCCTGCGGCGGCATTGGCGAAATGGGCGGCGGTTTCGAGATCGGCGCCGGCGGTCAGGGCCAGCACGAGCGCGGCGATCGAGGTGTCGCCCGCGCCCGACACGTCGAACACCTCGCGCGCGGCGGTTGGAATCTGTTTCACCACGGCCCCGTCGCGGCTCAGGAGCAGGCCGTCCTCGCTCAGGGTGATCACGAGGTTTTTTGTGCCATAGCGCTCGTGCAGGCGGCGGCAGATCTCCGCGGCGGGGAAGGGGGCGTGGGGACTGAGCTCGATGCCCGCGAGTTGGGCCGCTTCCCGCCGGTTCGGGGTGATCAGGTCGAGGCCACGGAAGGTCAGGGCATGTTTCGGCTTGGGGTCGAGGGCGAGGAAGGTCCCGGATGCGCGGCAGAGCTCGGTGACGTTTTGCACGAGTTCGTTGCTGAGGAGTCCCTTCGCGTAGTCGGAGAGGATCACCGCGTCGGCGGCCTTGATCGCCGGCCCGAGCAGGGTGTCCGCCTTGGCCGGCGGAATCCGGTAGGCCGCGGGGGCGGCCTCGCGGTCGAGGCGGCAGAGCTGCTGGTGCTGCACGAGCACCCGGGTCTTCACGATGGTTCCGCCGCTGCCCGGGGTGGCGATGGTTGAAATATTTTTCTCCGCGAGGATTCTTGCCAGCTGTCGTCCGCTCTCATCGCGTCCGAAATGCCCGGCGAGGGTGCACTTCGCTCCCAGCTCGGCGAGGTTGAGCGCGACATTGCCGGCGCCGCCGGCGGTGAAGCTGTCGCGGCTGATGTCCACGACCGGCACCGGCGCCTCGGGTGAGATCCGGGTGGCGTCGCCCCAGACATAGTGGTCGAGCATCACATCGCCGATGACGAGGATGCGGAGACCGGCGATTTTCCCGAGGAGGGCCTTGGTGCGGGCGGCGGAGATGGCCATGGTGTCAGCGGAGTTCCCAGACGTACGGATAACGCGAAAGCAGGCGGGGGGCGGTGGCGGTGACCTGCACGACATCCTCGATGCGGCAGCCGCCGAGGCCCGGATAATAGAGGCCGGGTTCGACGGTCACGACCGTGCCCTTTTTCAAAACATGGTCCACGCTGCCGCTGATCCGCGGCGCCTCGTGGATGGCGAGGCCGACGCCGTGGCCCGTGCCGTGGAAGAACCCGACCGAGCCCCGCTTGGTGTGACGGGTCGCGTAGCCCCGCTGGGCAAAGACCGCCTCGACCCGGCCGTGGACGGCCCGGCCGCTGGCGCCGGCCTTGATGCCGCCGAGGGCGGAGCGCTGGGCCTCGCGCACGGTGGCGACCAGCCGGTGCTGGGCGTCATTGGCGCTTCCGCGCAGAAACGTGCGGGTCATGTCGCCGAAGTATCCCGTGGCGTTCACGCGGGGAAAGACGTCGACGATGATGAGTTCGTTGGGCCGGAGCGGACCGGAGCCGCGCTCATGCGGGTCGCAGGCTTGGTCGCCGCCTGCGGCGATGGTGCCGACGGAGGTGGCCCCGGCCTCGAGGCAGGCGGTCTCGATCGCGATCTTCAGCCGTTCGCTGGTGAGCGAGCGGCCCTCGAAGATCAGCCGGTTGCCCTGGATGCGGCTCGCGCGCAACACGCGCTCGGCGGCGGCGATGCCCCGCGCGCTGGCCCGGTTGCCGGCGCGGAGCATTTCGGCCTCGGGGCCCGTCTTGATCTCGCGGGCGGGAAAGAGCGGGCCTTCGGCCAGGGTGAGTTTGACGCCGAGCTTGAGCAGCTTGGCGTAGAGCCCGGCGGGAAAATCTTCCGGCACGGTGAACTGCCGCTGCCGTAATTCCCGGGAAAGCAGGGCGATGATGTCGGCCGGCCCGGCGCGACGGCCGCGCGGCAGCGTCGCCGAGGCGCGGACCGCCCAGGTCTCGAGCGGCAGCACGGCATCGAAGCCGGAGGTGCGCTTGACGCGGCCGAACTCCAGCGCGCTGACCACGGCGTATTTTTTGCCCCGGCAGCCGAAGGAGATGAAGGCGTCCGGCACACCCACGCGCCCAAAGTAGAGGGCGTCGGCGCTGGACTCGGTATCGGCGTAGAGGAGGGGAGGAGGAAGCGGCGAGGCCACGCGGGAGACGGTGGTTGAATTCTGAACGGCCGCCGATTACCCACGCACTCGATGAAAAATGCAAATCCGGTTTCGCGCGTTCTCGCCTTGGGCGCGGCCGCGATGCTTGCGCTGGCGGCCTGCGGGCGGAGCGCGGCCGAGACGGCGTCGGGCATTCCGCCGCTGCCGGCGGATGGCCCCGGCCCGGCGGTCCACTACACTTATGAGGTGATCCGGTCCTGGCCGCATGACCGCGGGGCGTTCACGCAGGGCTTGCTGGTCCGGAACGGCAACCTGTTGGAAAGTACCGGGCTCAACGGCCGTTCCTCGCTGCGCGAGGTGGAGCTTTCCTCGGGCCGCGTCCTCAAGCAGGTCCCGGTGGCGCGCGAGTACTTTGCCGAGGGCCTGACCGTCATCGGCGACCGCGCCTATCAGCTCACGTGGCAGAGCCAGCGCGGTTTCGTGTACGATGCCGATACCTTCCGGATGCTGGACACCTTCACCTACGAGGGTGAGGGCTGGGGCTTGGCCACGGACGGCCGCCAGCTCGTGCTGAGCGATGGCACGAGCCGGATCCGCTTTCTCGATCCGGCGACGTTCAAGGTCGTCCGGACCATCGCGGTGACTCTCGACGGCAAGCCCCTCGACCGGCTCAACGAGCTCGAGTGGATCAACGGGGAGATTTTCGCGAATGTCTGGCAGACCGACAACGTGGTGCGCATCGACCCGGTGACCGGGAAGGTCCGGGGCGTCATCGATTTCACGGGGCTCCTGCCCAACGCGGAACGCGCGCCCGACACCGATGTGCTCAACGGCATTGCCTTCGACGCCGCGAACGGCCGGCTCCTCGTCACGGGCAAACAGTGGCCGAGGCTTTACGAGGTCAGGCTGAAGCCCCGCCCGTAGTCCGCACGACCCAGTATCGTTTTCACCGCATGACCGATCTTCCCCCATTGCCCGCCGAGCCGCGTCCCGGCCTGTACCGCCACTACAAGGGCAACGAGTACCGTGTGCTCGGGCTCGCGCGCCACTCGGAGACGCTCGAGCCGTTGGTGGTCTATGACGCGCTCTACGGTGAACGCGGCCGCTGGGTCCGCCCGGCGGGAATGTTCGCCGAGAACGTCGAGGTTGGCGGCCGCTGGGTGCCGCGTTTTGAGCGGATTGGTGACTGAGTGAGGCCCCCGAGACCGCATTGCCTGAGGGCAGAGGCCGGGAGACAGATGGCAGCTCGTTCCGGACGGGCGGCATGCGCTCTCCGGTATCCGTTCTCCGGATTGCATATGATCCGCCCTCGGTCCTCTGTCTAACGGTCTTGGACCCCATGCGCCGCATTCTCTCACCCCGGTTCCTCCGGCTGCTCGGAGCCCTGCTTGCTCTGGCGGC
This sequence comes from uncultured Opitutia bacterium, assembly GCA_903925425.1. Taxonomy (GTDB): domain Bacteria; phylum Verrucomicrobiota; class Verrucomicrobiia; order Opitutales; family Opitutaceae; genus CAIYFD01. The sequence goes on from CAIYFD010000037.1 coordinate 16,524, forward strand.
ACCGGCGGCGGCCGCGGCCGCCGGGTCCGTGGTCGTGCTGCCGGCTTTCGAGGTGAAGGACATGCGCCCGTGGTGGTACGCGGAGGTTCCCGGCCTGCAGGTTCTCTCCCTGGCCTCCGTCCGCGAGACGCAGAACTTCGCGCAGCGCCTGCAGGACACAGGCTGGCTGACCCCGCTGCTGCTTCCGCCCGGAGTTGACCGCAACCTCACGCCGCCGTCGTCCCTTTTTCTCCGGCACTTCGCCGGCGATGCGTTGGCGGCCAAGATCAGTGCCAAGATCGGTTCCTCGACGTTCTCGTTTTCGATCTACTGGGATGATGTTTCGATCACGTTTCCGACGGAGGAGGCTTCCCGCGCCTGGAGTGCGGGCCGGGATTTCCTGAGCATCGACTTTATGCGGGTGGCCGGACTGACGGTGCCCCATGTGCCCATCTGGTATCGTGACGGCATGGGTGAACTGCTGCGTTCCGCCAGCGGCAACGTCCGCTCCGTCAGTTTTCCGGGACGGACGTGGAGACAGCCGCTGGACTCCGCCAATCGCAACCCGGGGCTCGATCCGTATGCGGCGGTGGATCCGCCGCGGATGACGGTGGCGGAGCTGCTCTCGGTGCAGCCGGATCCAGGCTCCATGAGTTACCGGCAGATCTCCCCCGAGGACCGGCAGCGTTACCTGCGCGGCGCCACGCTGTTCGCCCATTGGGGGTTCTTCGACAATGGCGGCAAGCGCCGGGCCGCGTTTCTGGAGTTGGTCGGCGAGGCGAGTTATGGGCCGCCCGACGAGGCGACCGTGAAGCGTCTGCTCGGATTTACCCTGAAGGAACTCCAGACCCGGCTTGATCGCTACGCCAGCGGCGTCTCCAGCGCGCAAATCTTCGCGCCGAAGGATCTGCCGCTCTCCATCCCGGCGCTGGCGCGTCCGGCCACCCGCGGAGAAGTGGCGCGGATCGTTGGCGAGGCCTACCTGCGCCTGGCGGAGAGCGCCTCGCCCGCGGACGCGACGACGTATCTCGACAATGCCCGCGAGCTGCTGGACGACGCGCGGGATGCGGGGGAGGCCGATCCGGGGGTCTTCCAGCAACTTGGCATGCTCGCCGCGTCCAGCAAGGAGGAGGACAAGGCGATCGAGTGGCTGCAGCGGGCGGTCGACGGCGACATCCAGCGCCCCACGGCCTACGTGGCCCTGGCCGGATTGCGGCTGAAACAGCTTGAGAGCGAGAATCCCAACGTGGCGCTTTCGGCGGCCGACACGGCGGCCATCTGGGCGTTGCTGAAAAAGGCCGACGCCATGCGCCCGCGCCTCGGGAATACCTACGGCCTGGGCCTCGCGATGTGGCAGAACTCCTGGGTCCGGCCCAAGGGGGAGGACCTCGCGCTGCTCGCGGACGGGGTCGACGCGTTCCCCGGTGAAACCGGCCTGATGCGCGGCGCCCTGCGGCTCTTCAATAAACTCGGGGCCGGCGTCGACCCGGCGATCGCGGCGCGCATGAACGAATGGCGCAACCGGGTGGGAGTATCCGTCCTGGTGCCCACCGGTCGCTGAGGCGGCCGGCGCTATTCCTTCGGGATCTCGTTGTCGGTCTTGAGCACGAGGACGGGCGTCTTGGTCTTCACCCAGACGTCGGCCTCCTTGAAGAACTTGGCCGGCACGTTCTCGATCGCCTCGCCGATGGTCTTGGCGGGATAAAGGCGGCCCTTCTTTGTCGTGTTGTAGTCGTAGGCGCTGCGGCAGATGCGCTCGGTGACGGTCGCCACGCTCTCGGTGTCGGGGAGCTGCACGACCCAGCCGACAAAGTCGTTCTTCGGCATCCGGCCCTCGGGATCGCTCAGGAGGATTGCGAACTGCTTCTTCACGGCGGGTGGCTTCTCCTCCTCGCCCGAATCGGGCTGCACCGCCAGGTTCATCTCCTCGATCACCCGCCGCAGGATGGACGGGTCGATGTGGTTCTTCTTCAGGATCTCGGCGACTTTGTTGACGTCAATTTTGGCCATGGGAAAAGGGAGGTTCGAAGCTGGGGGGTCCAGAGTCCGCAGTCGGGAGTCGAGCGCCAGCAGAATCGGAAAGGCAGCAAACCCCGGATGTTTTGCCACGGAGGCACAGAGCCCACAGAGGTAGGATGCTTTGGGGTTTCGATCCCCAATCAAAAGCAACGAGGCTTGGGCTCTGTGCTCTCCGTGCCTCTGTGGCAAAAAAGGGTCTTGGATTGGCCGTCTTAGAACTCTCGACTCTCGGCCCGTGTCCAATCCCGCCATCGAGTACTTCGACATCGTCAACGACCGCGACGAGGTGATCGGCCGGGCGCCGCGGCCCGAGGTGCACGCCCAGCGACTGTTGCACCGGGCGGTGCATATCCTGGTCTTCGACGCCGAGGGGCGGCTTTTCCTCCAGAAACGCTCGATGACGAAGGACGCCGAGCCAGGCATGTGGTCGACCTCATGTTCGGGCCACGTCGACTCCGGCGAGACCTATGATCCGGCGGCGCAACGCGAGCTCGGCGAGGAGCTGGGGCTTTTCCTGCCGGCGCCTCCGGTGCGGTGGTTCCGGATCAAGCCCTGCGTCGAGACTGGCTGGGAATTCTGCTGGGTCTATCGCGTGCAGCACGACGGGCCGTTTGTCCTGCATCCCGAGGAGATCGAGACCGGCGCCTGGTTCACGCTGGAGGAACTCGCGGCGAAGATGGAATCGCACCCGCGCATCTTCGCGATCTCGTTCCGGCTGGTCTGGCTGATGGCGCGCGGGGAAATGGCGCAGGGCCGGTAAGGCCCCGGCTAGTCCCGCTTCACGTTCTTCAGGTCGTCAAACTGCTTCGGCGACATCAGCCGGCGGGGGACGCGCTTGCTGGCCTCGAAGATCAGTTTGTCCCAGTCCTCATCGCTGGGCTGGTGCTCGAGCCACGACGCGTGGTGGCCGTGCTTGCGCTGCCAGTCGACGTTGCCGCCGTGAAAACGGGCCGCGACCTGATACTTTCCCAGTTCGGGATCTTTGTTCCACCAGCCGAAATCCATGCCCATAATGCTTGGTTCTGGGGAATCCTCACCCGGTCGCCAGCGCAAACTCCGCCAGGACGGCATCGGGCCGGAATTCCCCGCGCACCTCGCGGACCCGGCGCACGACGAGACGATGCGCCGATACATCCACGACCGCGCCACCCAGCGGAGGGCAGAAAGAGCCGGTGTTGATCACGATCCGACCCGACGCGGTCTTCCAGACTCCGGGCCGGTGGAAATGGCCGATCACGATGAAGCCGGCGGCGGGCCGGTGGGTCTGCAGGAGGGCGGCGGCGCGCTCCGGGGCCTCGCGCCAGGTGCGGATGATCCGCAGGGCCCGGTCCGGCGGCCAGAGGGTGTCGGCGAGAAAGCTGCCCACGTACTTCCAAAACTCGGGCTCCATCTGGTGGCGCTGGGGGAGGCGGGCCGCGACGCGCCGGATCACGGCGAGCTGTGTCTCCAGCACCGCCCGCTCGGCGGCCGTAAGCTGGGCGTTTTCCTCCGCCACGAGGCGGCGGATCAAGGGGGCGTCCCGGCCCCACGGCACGATGTCCTCGAACAGCACGTCACCGTGCGTGATGAACACCCGGCCTCCGGCCAGCTCCAGCGCGTGGGTCTCCGAGATGTCGTTGTCGTGGTTGCCGGTGAGCAGGTCGGCCGGCGGCGACTCGTCCGCGAAAAACCTCCGTACCTCCGCCAGGAGCTCGGCCGTGCGGCGGGGGTGTTTGCCGGGGCGCGTGTCGAGCGTGTCGCCGTTCACCACGATCCGCGCGGGTCCGTCGAGCAGTGGCGCGATCTGTCCGAGCGAGCGCACCCTGCTGGCGCGGTCGCCATAGTGCAGGTCGGAAAAGATGCGGGTGAAAGGCATGGGCCGCGATCATCGCGGCGCAGTGGGGAATGGGAAGTGGGGAGTTGGGGGAGAGCTCTCCTCCTGTCACTTGTCACTTGCCACGGGTCACTGCGCGCCAAGAAGGTGCGCGCATGGCTCTCTTTGGATCCTTGGCCGCGCTCTCCGGGCAGCTTGCCCGGTTTGATCACTTCGCCGCGGCTTTCGCCTACGTTGCCGAGGCGCGGCGCGCGGGATCGGAGGCGCAGCGTCTGCTCGCGGGCCTGCCGGCGGGCGAGACCGGGCGGGTCGAGCTGGCGGGCGGGGCCTTTGCGCTGCCGCAGGCTTACCTGACGAGGGCTCGCGCCGAGGGTCGCTGGGAAACCCACCGCGCCTACATCGATGTGCAGGCGGTGATCGAGGGGGAGGAGTTCATGGAAGTCGCCGACCGGGACCGCCTCACGGTCGCGGAGGATCTCACGCCCGGTCGCGATGTGATCTTCTACCAGCCCTTCGATCACGGCTCCGTCCTGCGTCTCGGACCGGGATCGGCGGCGGTTTATTTTCCGTCCGATGCCCACCTCGGATGCATCCCGATCGGCGCTCCGGCCCTCGTGCGCAAGATCGTGGTGAAAGTGCCGGTGGTCGGATGAACTACCGCCACCAGTTCCACGCCGGCAATTTTGCCGACGTCATGAAGCATGTCCTGCTCGGCCAGTTGATGCATGCGCTGCAGAAAAAGGAAAAGGGGTTCCTGATCCTCGACACGCACTCCGGCCGCGGCACCTACGACCTCGTCCGGGCTGAGGTGGGGCAGACGCTGAAGCGGGTGCCGGAGCATCCGGCCGGGATCGGCCGGCTGCTCGCCGAGGGCGGGAAAGACGCGCCACACGCAACGTTCCCATGGCCGGCGGCGATCCGGGAATATGTCGAGCTCGTGCGCGCCTTCGACCAATCGCACGGCAACTGCGACGGTCCGGTTCGCTTTTATCCGGGCTCGCCGTGGATCGCGCGCCGCCTGATGCGGCCGCAGGACCGGCTGGCTTTGTGCGAATTACAGGAGGACGAATGCCTCGCGCTGCGCGCGGCGTTCGCGGGCGAGGAGCGCACCGCGGTGCATGAAATCGACGGCTACACCGGCCTGCGTGCGATGCTGCCGCCCCCCGAGAAGCGGGCCCTCGTGCTGATCGATCCGCCCTACGAGGCGCCGGACGAGTGGGCGCGGCTGGTGTCCGGCCTGGGCGGGGCGCTGAAGCGTTCTCCGTCGGCGGTGTACGCGGTGTGGTACCCGCTGACGGAGCGGGCGCGGCTGGCTGCCTTCGCGGAGGAACTCCTCGCCTTGCGGCCGCCACCGACGCTGGTGGCGGAGCTCGAGATCGCCGGCGAGGGCGCGGGCCTGCGCATGCGCGGCTGCGGCCTCGTGATCATCAACCCGCCGTGGCAATTCGAGGTGGAAGTGAAGCCCGTGCTGGACTGGATGGCGCGCGAACTGGCCCAAGCCCCCGGGGCACGGGCCAGCCTGCGCTGGCTCGTGCCGGAGTGAATCACATCCGCGCCAGGGTGCGCAGGCCGAGCAGTTGCAGGCCGTTCTCGAGGATCAGCATGGTCCGCGCGCAGAGCAGCAGCCGGCGGGCGCGTACCGGGGCGTCGTCCACCGCGACCTTGTCCGCGCTGTAGAAGGCGCTGAATTCGCCCGCGACTTCGTACAGGTAGAGGCAAAGGAAGTGCGGCCGCATCTGGCTCGCCGCGAGTTGGATGGCCTCGGGAAACTTCACGAGCTTGCGCGCGAGGGCCAGCTCGGTGGGCGTCTCGAGGCCGCTGGCGGCCGTCTCGGTGGCAGGATCGCCGGGCGTGAAGCCGAGCTTGCGGAAGATCGAGTGGATCCGGGCGACGGCGTAGAGCAGGTACGCGGCCGTGTTGCCCTCGAGCGAGATCATGCGGTCCCACGCGAAGAGGTAATCGCTCGAGCGGTTCTGCGCGAGGTCGGCGTACTGCACGGAGCCGATGCCGACGACTTCCGCAATCGCGCGTTTCTCAGCCTCGGGGAGATCGGGATTTTTGTCGCAGACGAGGGTGTAGGCGCGGTCGCAGGCCTCGGTGAGGAGGTCCTTCAGCTTGATGTTTTCCCCGTCGCGGGTCTTGAGCGGCTTGTTGTTCTCGCCGAGCACGGTGCCAAAATCGACATGCTCCAGCCGGGGCACGGGCTGGTGGATCGCCGTGAACCATTTGCGCACGGTGATGAAGAGCTGCTCGAAGTGGTCGCCCTGCCGCTTGTCGACAACGTAGAGCATGCCGGTGCTCTTCAGCACCTCGGTGCGGTAGAGGATCGTGGCGAGATCGGTCGAGGCATAGTTGGCGGCGCCGTCGCTCTTGCGGATGATGAATGGCTGTTCCTTGAAGCGCGGGTGCTCCGGGTGGAAGACCACGAGCGCGCCGAGGCTTTCCTGGGCGAGGCCGAGCTGGGTCAGTTCGGCGTAAATGCGGGCGACCTTGTCGTTGTAGAAACTCTCGCCGAGCGTCAGGTCGAAGCGGATCCCGAGCTGGTCATACACCTTCTGGAAGGCGCGCAGGCTGGCTTCGTTGATCTGGCCCCAGACCTCGAGGCTCTCCGGCTTGCCGGTCTGGAGTTGGACCAACTCGGCCCGGGCCTCGTCCATGATCGCGATATCCGTCTCGGCGGCGCTGTTACCGAGTTTGTAGAGCCGCTCGAACTCCTCGATGGGATCGCGGGCGAGGGCCGTCGTGTCGACGTGGCGTTTGTACGCCCAGATGAGCTTGCCGAACTGGGTGCCCCAGTCGCCGATGTGATTGTCGCGCGTCACCTTGGCGCCGCTGTAGGCGAGCAGGCGGGCGATGGCTTCGCCAATGACGGCCGAACGCAGATGCCCGACGTGCATCTGCTTGGCGGTGTTGGGCGAACTGTAGTCCACGATCCAGGACTCGCCTGCCCGGGTGGTGGCCGCCCCGGTCGCGAGCTGTTCGGCCCGGGCGTGGGCTTGGAGCCAGGCCAGCAGCCCCGCGGCCCGCAGGGCGAAGTTGAGGAAGCCCGGGCCGGCGATGGTGACCTCGTAGGCGGCCGTGACCTCGGCGGGCAGGGCGGCGACCAGCTGCTGGGCGACGGTGCGGGGGTTCAGCTTGCGGGCCTTGGCGTAACCGAGGACGCCGTTGGCCTGAAAATCGCCATGCCGCGGATCAGCCCCGCGGACCTCGGCGGCAAACGGAGTCTCCAGACCGGCCGCGGTGGCGGCGGCCTGCAGGGAGGCATCGAGACTGGCGGCGAGATTGAACGGCACGGGCATCGCGTCACTTCACCGTCTGCCCGCCGGGTCGGGCAAGCGCTATATCGGCGGGTAATTATGACTCGACTTTTCGCCTTAGGACGGTTGGCTCGTAAACTCTTACGGCCGACGTTCCCAGGCCCAGCTCTTCCATACATCCATGACAAAACGCAACCTGCCGACCCGGCGATTCATCAAGCCCACCTTTGAATTCCTGATCGAAAAGAAGCGCGATGGCGGCGAGTTCTCTCAGGAAGAGATTCGTTATATCATTGATAGCACGCTGGATGGCGAAATGCCCCAGCACCAGTTGGCCGCCTTGGCCATGGCGATTTACTTCTCGGGCATGTCCGCCCAAGAGACCGCCGACCTGACTGAGGAAATGATGCTTTCCGGCGAGGTCATTGACCTTTCGCACATTGCGAAGCCCAAGATCGACAAGTACTCGACGGGCGGCGTCGGCGACAAGACCTCCCTCGTGCTCGTCCCCTTGGCCATGGCTGCGGGCGTGGTGGTTCCCATGATGTGCGGCGTCGAGCACGACTACGTGATCAACACGCTGGAGAAGCTGGCGGCGATTCCCGGCTTCAAGAGCCAGCAGACCAACGAACAATTTGCCGGCCAGCTCGCCCGCATCGGCGGCGCGATTGTGGCGCAGACCGAGGACCTCGCCCCGGCGGATGCCAAGATCTACGAGCTCCGCAAGGAAACGGGCACGATCCCGAGCCTGCCGCTCATCACCGGTTCCGTGCTCTCCAAGAAACTCGCCGAGGGCTCCGAGGGCCTCGTGATCGACGTGAAGTGGGGCAACGGTTCTTTCATCCGCGACCTCGAGCAGGCCAAGCAACTGGCCCGCTCGATGACCCGCGTCGGCCGCTCGATGAAGCGCCGCTGCGTCGCGCTCGTCACGGACATGAACCAGCCGCTCGGCGATACCGTCGGCACCTCCCTCGAGGTCAAGGAAGCCATCAAGCTGCTCAAGGGTGAAGGTCCGGACGACATGAAGGAGCTCGTGCTGAAGCTCGGCATGGAAATCGTGCGCCTCGCTGGCGTGGCGGGCTCGACCCTCTCGGCCAAGCAGACTGTCCAGCGTCACCTGACCGACGGATCGGCCTTGGAGAAGTTCAAGGAGCTCGTGAAGGCGCAGGGCGGCGACGCGTCCTACATCGATCATCCGGAGAAATTCCCGCAGGCGCGTCACATCCGGAAGCTGCCGGCCCCGAAGCGCGGCTACGTCCACACGATCAATGCGGCGATGATTGCCCGCGGCGTCCATCTCCTCGGCGCCGGCAAGGAGAACCCGCACGACAAGATCGACCACTCGGTCGGCGTGTCGGAGATCAAGAAGGTCGGCACCCAGGTGAAGCAGGGCGAGCCGCTGATGATGATTCACTACAACGACGAGGCGAAGCTCGAGCAGGCCTTGGAGTACTTCAAGAACGCCTACCGTCTCGCGCCGAAGCGTCCGACCCCGCCGCCGCTGATCGTCGAGCGTGTGGCCTGAGTTGCTGCGGTTATAATTCCCCTGGCCGGCGGGTTTCCCCCGCCGGCCTTTTTTGCGCCCGGATCGGCCGTAATCTGTTCGCCCTCCCCGGGGCGATCGCTTTCCCTGCCGGGCATGAAAATGTTCCGCTGGCTGGGCCTGGGATGGTTGGTCGGCGCCGGTTTTTCCCTCGCGGCGGCCGCCACCTGGCAGGGCACCGTGTTCAACGACGCCAACGGGAGCGGCCGCCTCGATCCGGGTGAGGCCGGTGTCGCCGGCGTGGCGGTTTCGAACGGGGCCCAGGTTGTGCTCACGGACATCGCCGGCCGTTATGAACTCACGGGGGAGGGCGACGGTTTTGTTTTTGTCATCAAGCCCCGCGGCTGGCGCATCCCGGCGGATGCCCGAAATCTCCCCGGGTTCTACCGCCGCGTTGCCGGCGCGCCGACCCCGCCATCGGGCGCGATGGATTTCCCGCTCCTAGCCGCGGCCGAGTCCGACATCTTCCGGGCGGTGGTCTTTGCCGACACGCAGGTCGGCTCGGACCGCGAGGTGGGTTATTTCAACCGCACCATCGCCGACGGTCTTGCCGGCGCGAAGGACATCGCATTCGGCGTGACGCTGGGCGACGTCGTCAACGATCACCCCGAACTTTATCCCACGCTCGACGTGTCCATCGCCCGCATCGGGGTGCCGTGGCATCCCCTGCTCGGCAACCACGACCTCGACCTGGGGGCGTTGGAGGATCGCGGCTCGGCCGCCACTTTCGAGAAGACCTACGGTCCTTCCACCTATGCGTTCCGGCAGGGGCGGGTGCTCTTTGTCGCGCTAAACAACGTCCGCTACCAAGGCGGCCTGAGATACCTCGGTGGCTTGACCGCCAACCAGTTCGAGTTTCTCGCCAACCTCCTGCGCGTGACGCCGCGTGATGACCTCGTGGTGGTGATGTCCCACATCCCGTGGTTCTACAACGATCCCGCTCACAACGAACTCTTCCGTCTGCCCGATCGCGCCAAGCTCTTCGAACTGCTGCAGGAGCGGCCGAACGCGCTGCTGCTCTCGGGGCACACGCATTATCAGCGGCATGTTTTTCACGGCGCCGATGACGGTTGGCGCGGGGCTCAGCCGCTCCACGAGTACAATGTCGCGGCGGTCAGCGGCGGCTTCTGGGGCGGCCCGCCCGACGCGAACGGCATTCCGGTGGCCACGATGTGGGACGGCACCCCGCCCGGCTATGCGATCCTGAGTTTCAATGGTACCGCCATCCCCGCGATGGATTACCAGGCGGCCCGCCATCCGGCGGATTACCAGATGAGTCTCTGGGGTCCGGACGTGGTGGCGCTGAAGCAGTCCTACGTTTCGTACTACGCTAATGTCTTTAATGCCCACGCCGGCTGGAAAATTGAGTCACGGGTAGACGACCGGACGTTTAATCCGATGCGTTGGGTCGTGGATTGGGATCCCACCTACGCCCGGCAGTACCTCGCGCAGGATGCCGGTCCGGCGCCCGCGCCGAGCCCGCGTCTGCCGGACCCGCTCGTGAGTTATCATCTCTGGCGGGCTTACCTGCCGGCGGATTTGTCACCGGGCACCCATACGATCGAAACCCGCGCCACCGATCCGGCCGGCAAAGTCTACACCGCCAGACGGACGGTGGTGATCAAGTAGGGGTTGTGGGTTCGGGCGCCGTGTCGTCCGCACTTGTGCCTTGAAGTTGCGTGCTTCCGATTTCCTCTTAACGGGCATGCGCGAACGCCAGCCGTCAGGATCGGTCCGCCCTCCGTCCTCCGCCCTCCGCCCTCCGGGCTCGGAAGACGAGCCCGACGACGTGGCCGACCGCCCCGCGCCCAAGCCGGTCATCCCGATCGACCGCTCGGGTTGGGCGAAGCCTTGGGCCCAGCTGAAGTACTTCACCTTCCAGCCGGCCATCTTTCCCCGGCTGCTGGGGCAATGCTCCTCCGACGCGCGGCCGGGCGATTTCGTCAATGTCTACGACAAGCACGGCAACCTGGCTGGTGGCGGACTTTTTAATCCCCGCGCCAAGATTCCGCTGCGGGTGGTCTGCCACTCGACCGAGCCCGTCGACGAATCCTATTTTGAGGGCGCGATCCGCCGGGCCGTGGCCCTGCGCCGCGACCTGTTCAAGCTCGATGCGGTCACGGACGCATACCGCCTGATCAACTCGGACGGCGACGGCCTCAGCGGACTGATGATCGACCGCTACGGCGACACGCTGCTCTGCGAGATCTACTCGCTGGGCATCGCGCAACGTCTGCCGAAATGGCTGCCGCTGCTGCATGAGCTGGCCGGCACCAAGTTCGCGCGGGTGCACGTAGACCATGACCTCGGGAGCCTGGAGGGTATCAAGCCCTCGACCTTCAAGGAAACGAACGCCGCCGCGCCCGACCGGGTGAAAATCAAGGAGCACGGGGTCCGTTACGAGGTGGACTTCACCGAGGGGCACAAGACCGGTTTTTTCTGCGATCAGCGCGACAACCGCCGGGCGATCGCCCGCTTCACGCCGGGCGCGCGGGTGCTCGATCTCTGCTGCTACACCGGCGGGTTTTCGCTGAACGCCAAGATCACGGGCGGGGCCGGGGAGGTCACGAGCGTCGATCTCGACGAGCTGGCAATCGCCCAGGCGCGGCGGAACGCGAACCTCAATCAGGTGCGGCTGCAGTTCGTGCATGCCGACGCCTTCGCCTATGCGCGCCAGATGCAGCAGAACGGGGAGCGCTGGGATGTGGTCGTGCTGGATCCGCCGAAGTTCATCTTCACGCGCGAGGACCACGGCAACTGGGAGGGCCGGCAGAAATACGAGGACCTGAACCTGCTGGCGATCTCGCTCGTCAAGCCGGGCGGGATCTTTGTGACCTGTTCCTGCTCCGGCCTGCTCAGTCTGGAGGATTTCGAGGCGCACGTGATCAAGGCCGCGCACCGCCAAAACCGGCGCCTGCAGTTCTTCGACCGCACCGGCCCCGGGGTGGACCACCCGGTCTATTCCAACTGCCTCGAGAGCCGGTATCTCAAGGTGCTCTGGGCCCGGGTGGTGTGAACCGGCGAGGCCGGTTCACGGTTATTGGTTCAGGGTTATCTGTTATTGAGTGTCGGGGCGGCAGCCTTCGGCCCTCACCCGATAACCAATAACCCGTAACTCCCAACCATCACAAAACCCTCAGAGGGCTTTGTGACTTCCATCGCAGAAGGCGCCGTTCTTCGAGTGCTTGCAGCCGCACCACGCCACGGTCTTTTTCTCGGTCAGCTCGACCTTCGTCGGCGAAAACTCCGAGCCCTTGTGCGAGCCGTCGCAGAACGGCTGGTTCTTGGAGAGCCCGCAGCTGCACCAGTAATAGGTGCCGGGTTCCATGGGGCGGACGACGGGGGACTTTTGGGCGATGTGGGGGGATGACATAGAAGGGATGAGGGTTGGGCGGCTCGGGGGCCGAAGTTCGGGAGTTTTTATTCCGGAAGATCCGGCCGACGCGGAGAACCATAAAGATGATGGCTCCGTTTGCCATCAAAAGGGGCGGATTTCTGATCCGCCCCGACTCGGAACAAGACTTGCGCAGGCCCGGTCAAGGTTTGGGGAGCAAATCACATTGAAATCTGCCCCCTCGGTTCCAGAATCATATTTCCCTAGGTTGCCCTAACTACTCACCCCGGGGCCCTTCGCCTGATGAAAACCCCTACCGCTATCGTTACCGTTCTGTCCCTCGCCGTTGGCATGGCTGTGCTGGCGGCTGCCGAACCCGCGGCCCCCAAGGCGGCGGCGGCAACACCGGCGGCTCCACCTTCCCCGTTCACCGGCCCCGGCGGCGCCCCCGGCGGCCCGCGCCCTTACGAGACCGAGGAGCTCACCCCGATCATCAATCGCGCGCTGCGCGGCGGCCGCGACTACGCGCAGGGCAAGAAGGTCTTCGAGAGTATCGGCTGCACCATGTGCCATTTGTTCGGTGGCGGCAGCGGCGGCATCGGGCCGGATCTGTCCGGCGTGGGTGGCCGGTTCGGCGCCTTCGAGATCCTGCAATCGATCCTGGAGCCCAGCGCGGTCATCAGCGATCTCTACGGCACCAAGATCATCACGACCAAGGACGGCAAGACGGTCGCCGGCAAAATGGACTCGGAGGGCGAGACCGAAGTGACGCTGATGCAGGCCCCGGTGTTCGACCCGACTACCTCGACCATGTCCTGGGCTGGCGGCACCAAGCTCAGCGTCAAGACCGCCGACATCGAATCGATTGAGGAGTCCCCGACCTCGCTCATGCCCCCCGGGCTGATCAACGGTAACAAGGAGAACGAGGTGGCTGATTTGCTGGCCTACCTGATGTCCGGCGGCAATCCCGCCAGCCGGATGTTCCAGCCGTTGGCCGGCCCGACTGCCCCGGAGCCCGCGACCGTTCCGGCGAAGAAATAATCTCCGCAGTCTTTCAGCGCGCGGCTCCTACGGGCCGCGCGCTTTTTTGTGGCCAAGCCGGGCGCGAAACCAAGGAATGTTAGCGGCTTTTGTGGCTCCCATCCGTTGGCCGGAAGGATTCCGGTCCATTCCCCCATATCTTCCCAACATGAGCATTCCTGACTCCTCCCTGTCCCGGGTGTCCCGCACCCTGTCGATCATCGCCTGCCTCGCGACGGTTTTGTCCTTCGCCCATGCCCAGCCACCGGCCGCCCCGGCGGCTCCCGC
>CAIYFD010000038.1 GCA_903925425.1 uncultured Opitutia bacterium
CATCCCCGTCCGCATCGAGTTCGACCCGGAGAGCCGCCAAGTTGCCGGTGATCGGCTCCGTCCTGGGTTTTCGACCGTGGTGAGCGTGCGGGTGCGGTGACGCCCGAAAATCCCACTTGCTAAAATATACCTTAAGACCGACGTAGGTTTGTCCGATCAGGAAGTGTTCAGACGCACGGTGGTCAGAGATCGTGGTTTGGAGTCCGACAGCGTGACAGTGCCAGCGCAGCTCAGGCAGCGTTAGGTTCGTTGTCAGCGATCGAGTCGATGGTCCGGTGTGGCAGGGCGGTGAGACCGTTCACCGCCGGGCATACCGTATGCTTAAGCGGTCAGGACAGGTGGTCCGGCGCGGATCGGAGTCCGTGCCCTACCCTCAGAGGTCAGCCGTCAGAGAACAGAGCAGTTCAACGAATGCATCCGACAGGAGAAATTCCCATGAAACTCTCATTCCTCTTGGCTCAACGTCAGGCGCTGCTGCGGCAGGCGCGCCTGGCTCATCTCGCCCACGCCTATGACCGGCTGGACGACTTCGCCTATCGGATCGCGCGCGCGCGGCTCCACGGCGAGGTCCACCTGCAGGCCACGGCACCGGAATCCGGCAACTACGCCGCCTCGCTCACCGCCCGGCAAGGCGCGCAGTCGGTCCTCGAGGAGCACTTCACCGATGGGGACATCATGAGCCTCGCGGATGTGGTGGCCGATATCACCGGCCAGCTCGACCTCGACCTGACGTTCCCGCTGGAGGAACTCGCCTCGCGCTTCCTTGCCCCCCTGCGGCAACAGCTGCTGCAGGCCGGTATCGAGCTCGACCACCACCATGGGACCGACGCCCCGCCGGACCGGGAGGACTCGGCAGGCCGGCTCCGCCAGGATGACCGTGGGTAAAGCCGGACGGGAGGATGCCGAACGGCGGATTTGGACAAAAAAACACCGCTTTCTTTTGGAAAGCGGTGAAGTGGTGGACCTTGCTGGACTCGAACCAGCGACCTTTTCCATGTCAAGGAAACGCTCTAACCAACTGAGCTAAAGGTCCGAAATATTCGGTCGGAAAGTAAGCAGTCCCGGCGCGGGTCAGCGCAAGGAAAAATCTTTGGGCGGACCAATTCAGTCGAGAGCTGAGAGGCGGGTGCTACGCGCCAAATCGAATGACGCGCCGCCGGGTGGCTTGGAATGGATCGGGATTCCGGCGCTCGACTCTTGGCTCTGGACGCTCGACGGCCTGAGCCCGGCTCAGGCCAATTGGCCGAGCTTTTCCTTCCTAGCCCGCGTCGAAATCGCGTTGGCGGCGCCCTTGGCGGCCTTGCGCAGGTCCTTGACCAGCTTCGCGAAGTCCTTCGGGAGCGGCGCGCGCAGATCGAGTTTTTTGCCCGTGATCGGATGCTTCGCCACGATGTGCTCGGCGTGCAGCATCACGCGCTTCGGTTTAAGCGGCAGGCGGGTGTCGGCCTTCCAGCCATAGACGGCATCCCCGAGCAGCACGTGGCCCATGGATTTCATGTGCACGCGGATCTGGTGCGTGCGGCCGGTGTGGATGGTGCAGCGGACCAGTGAGGCGAGCGTGCCGAAACTCTCGATGACCTCCCAATCCGTGTGGGCGTCGCGGCCGGTCTGGCCTTCCTTCCCCTCCTCCACCACGGCCATCTTGTGCCGCTGGCGCACATTGCGTCCGATCGCCTTGCGGACGCTGCCGCTGAGGAGGGAGGGTACGCCGGAAATGAGGGCGACATACTCCTTATGCACATCGCGCTCGGAAAACTGCGTCGCCAAGCCGCGGTGGGCGCGATCGTTCTTCGCGACGAGCATGATGCCGGACGTATCGCGGTCGAGCCGATGGACGATGCCCGGGCGCTCCACCCCGCCGATCCCACTCAGGCTGCCCTTGCAGTGCGACAGCAGCGCGTGGACCAGGGTGTCGTTCCCCGTTGCCGCCCCGGGATGCACGACCATGCCGGAGGCCTTGTTGATCGCGAGCAGATGCTTGTCCTCATAGATCACATCGAGGGGGATCTTCACCGCCTTGAGTTCGGACGGCTTGACCTCCGGAAAGGAGAATTCGACGACATCGCCCCCGATCAGCGCATGGTCGCGCCCGATCGGTTTGCCCCCCACCCGCACCAGATCGGCGTCGAGCGCGCGCTGCCAGGCGGTGCGGCTGTGCTCCGGAAACGCCAGCGCGAGGACCTTGTCGGCCCGGGCGCGACGGGCGCCTTCGGGAACGGTGTGAGATTGGGACATCAACGTGTGTCTGACGACGGAGCCCGGTGCGTGCAAGCTGGGTCGGACAGGAAGGTGAATTTGAGATCTCAAATTTAAGATTTGAGATCCGCGGGATTCGACCCGCCTTACCTGCTAACCCGGTCGATCTCGGCCAGCGTCGCAGCGCGCGTGGCGGCCGGCACGTCGGCCACCTGCCAGCCGTTCTTGGCGAGCCGGGCGAGTTCCTGGCGGCTGAAGCCGCAGCGCTCCGCCAAGGCGACGTACTCGTCGGTGATTGTGCTGCCGAAGGAGATGGGGTCGTCGGTGCTCACCGTCACGGTCACACCGGCATCGAACAGCGCCCGGATCGGGTGCGTCTCGAGCGTTACACCGGGCATGAGCTTGTGATTGCTGATCGGACAGACATCGAGGGCGACACCGCGGCGTTTGATTTCCGCGAGCAGGCTCGGGTCCTCCGCCGCACGCACCCCGTGCTCGATCCGGTCGGGCAGCAGTTCGTCGAGGATGCGCCGCACAAACGCCGCCCCGAGGAACTCGCCCGCGTGGGCCTTCGTCTTCTTGCCGGCTTTCCGGGCGGCGGCCCAGTACGGCGCGGTCCAGGGCTCGATCGGGAAATCCTCGGTCCCGTGCAGGTCGATGCCGGCGAGATCGCGCCAGCCGAGCGCCTGGTCGAGGACTGGCAGCATCTTCGGGCCGGCGCCATTGTGGTGGATGCCCAAAAACACCCGCACCTCGAGACCGGCCGGCACGGCGGCACGGATCGCGGCGAGCACCTCTTTCCCGTCGAGCCCGAGAAATTCGACCACTCCCGAGGCGAAACTGGTTTCGACGTAGCGGACGTTTTGCCGCAGGTGGCCGGCAAAGATGATCTTTGCTGCCTCATGGTAGCGCTCGGGCGTCGTGTACCATGAGAAGGCCATCGCGAGCAGTTCCTCCTCGAAGTGGGCGAAATCGCGGAATTTGAAATCGCGCGCCCACGACGCGGGCGGCTGCCTGAACTCGGGGCGCACGCGTTGGAGCAGCTCGAAGGGCAGCGCGCCCTCGATGTGCAGGTGCGTTTCCGTCTTGGGCAGCGCCTGGATGAATGAAGTCAGGTCAGACATGGCGCGGACGAAGGGTTGTTTTCACAGGAGGCCATGGAGGTAAGGGAGGATGGATCGGGCTCCGTTTCCTCCGTTCTCTCCTGCAACAACGGCCAACGGAATCTCTCCTTGTGTCATCGGTGGCTTAACGCGGAGAGCGGCGCAGCCTACTTCCCCAGCAGGTATTCCGGATTCAGCTTCTGCAGCGCCTTCGGAAGGAACAGGCCGTCCTTGCGGATCAGCTTGTCATCGAACCAGACCTCGCCGCCGCCGTACTCGGGGCGCTGGATGCAGACCATGTCCCAGTGAACCTGCGACTTGTTGCCGTTGCCGCAGTCTTCGTAGGCCTGGCCCGGCGTGAAGTGGAAGGAGCCGGCGATCTTCTCGTCGAAGAGGATGTCGCGCATCGGCTCGAGGATGTACGGGTTGAAGCCAAGGGCGAACTCGCCGATGAAGCGTGCGCCCGGGTCGCTATCGAGAATCTCGTTCAGGCGCTTGGTGTTGCTCGATGTGGCCTCGACGATCCGGCCCTGCCGGAAGGCGAGGCGGATGTTGTCGAACGAGGAACCGAGATAAATGCTCGGGGCGTTGTACTGCACGTGGCCCTCGACGGAGTCCTTCACCGGGCAGGAGAAGACCTCGCCGTCGGGAATATTGCGGAGGCCGCCGCACGGTTGCGCGCCGATGCCCTTGATCGAGAAACGCAGGTCGGTGCCCGGGCCCTTGAGGTGCACCCGGTCGGTCGCGCTCATCAGATCATCGAGCGCCTTCATGCCCGGCCCCATGCGCGCGTAGTCGAGGGTGCAGACGCGGAAGTAGAAATCCTCGAAGGCCTCGGTGCTCATCGCCGCCTGCTGCGCCATCGACGACGACGGCCAGCGCAGCACGACCCACTTGGTCTTGCCGACCCGGTGGTCGAGGACCGGCTTCATCAGGCGCGAGACCAGCTGCACCCGGGCCGAGGGCACGTCGGACGCCTCGAAGATGTTCTCGGAGCCGCGCAACGCGATGTAGGCGTCCATTTTCTTCATCCGGGCGAGTTCGACCTCCGCGTGCGGGGCGTACTGGATCTCGTCGGCGCCCAGGGTGAGCTCACGGGTGATGCGGGCGCGGTGGATCTGGACCGAGGGATGGGCGCCGGCTGCGCGCGTGGCCCGGATCAGGGCGACGACCATCGCGTCGGGAATGTCGAAGGCGTCGATCAGGACGCGTTCGCCCTTCTTCATGGCGGTGGAAAAGCGGATCAGTCCCTCGGCGAGTTGGGTGAAGCGGGGGTCGATGAGCATGGTGGTGCGCGGAATCTGGCGAAAACGCCCCGGGAGTCCAGAGTCGAGCGCGGCCGGCCGGTCGCGGCGCTTTTTCACGGCAGGCTTGATCTCCTGACGGCCGGCTTCTGACGCGCTTCCGCCACGCGGAAGAGCCGCTGGGAGTTTAGGACGAGAACCGCGATGAGGCCCACGCCGGGGGCATGATCGACCATGGGAAATGACGGGATCGTTTCCCGGGAGATGCCATGCTAGGGACCGAATCGCGAGGAGGTGACATTCAGAGCTGCGCGGGTTGGAGGTGCGCCGATGCAAGTTGGGACAGTGCGGCCGGGCCAATGGGTTCCTCCGGCTGCCAGGGGAGCCAAGCCGTGCGGGTGGCGTGTTTCTCCACGACCTCGCGCAGGTAGCGGTGTTCGGATTCTTCCCGGCGTTGCAGCAGCGGATCGCACGAACCGCTATGCAGGAGGCTTTGGTTGATGACCCAGGCAAAGGGCTCAATGCGGGCGCGCCGCAGGTCCTCCTGCAATGCAGCGGCCTCGTGCACCGGCGTGGCCTCCGGCAGCGTGACCAGCAGGATGCGGGTGAAGACGGGATCGCGGAGCCGGGCGGAGAGCTGCATCACTTCCGGCGGTTGGGTGCTGCGCGCCTGACGTTCCAATTCGCGATGATACGCCTCACTGGCATCCAGCAGGAGCAACGTGTGTCCCGTGGGAGCGGTATCGAGCACCACGAACCGGTCGGCACCCTGCCCGACTTCCCGGGCGAAGGCGCGGAACACGGCAATCTCCTCCGTGCAGGGCGAGCGCAGGTCTTCGTCCAGCAGGGCGCGACCGGCTGCATCCATCGCGGCACCTTGATCGCGCATCACCTCGCCTTGGTAGGCGGCAGTCTCCACGGCGGGATCAATCCTGCTGAGGGTGAGCCCCTCGACCTGACCGGCCAGCGTCTGGGCGACATGCGCCGCGGGATCCGTGGTGCTGAGATGCACGGAGTTGCCTCGCTTCGCCAGCATGACGGCAATGGCTGCAGCCACCGAGGTTTTGCCCACGCCGCCCTTGCCCATGGCCATGATCACGCCGTGACCCTGCTGCTCGATGGCCGAGACCAAGGATTCGAGACTCTCCATCTCCGGCGGAACCCACGGGCTGGCCAGAGGTGTGATCGGGGTTGAATCAGGCCCGATTTCGAGCAACACGCGCAGACCCCCAATACCGAGGATATTGATGGGCCGCAGTGGCACCGTGAAACTAGGCATGCTGCCGATGAACGCGCTCGCGGCAGCCAAAGCGGACAGTCCGCGCTGCTCCATGGCCTGGGCTGTCACGTCCTCAGGACATTTCGTTTGAAAGACGCCGTTGATGACGAGGCATTGATTGCTCACTCCGAGCGCGTGAAGCTCCCGGGAAGTCCGCTCGGCTTCGCGCAGGGCGGCAAGTTGCGGCCGGCTGACGAGGACCAGCGTCGTGGCCGATGCCTCGGCGAGCGTTTCGACGGTAGCTTCGTAGATGACGCGCTGTTTTTCCAACCCGGCCAGAGGTCCAAGGCAGGATGTGCCGCTGGTATTCTTGTCGAGAAATTGATCCCATGCCTTGGCCAGACTCATCAACCGCAACGTGTGACCGGTGGGAGCGGTATCGAAGATGACATGATCGTAGTTCCGGGTCGTTTCCGGGTTTCCGATGAGACCGGAGAACTCGTCAAACGCGGCGATCTCCACCGTGCACGAGCCCGAGAGCTGTTCCTCCATGCTCCGCAGCGCGGCGGCGGGCAGCAGGCCGCGCACCGGACCGATCAATCGCTCGCGATACGCTGCGGCGGCTGCCACCGGATCGATATTGACCGCGTGAAGCCCCGGCGCACCCGCAATGGGGGTGGGTGCATGGGACAGCTTGGTCTCCAGCACCTCGTCCAGATTGGATGCCGGATCGGTGCTGACCAGGAGCACGCGTTTGCCGGCCTGAACGAGTTTCAGGGCCGTGGCACAGGATAGCGATGTCTTGCCCACTCCGCCCTTGCCCGTGAAGAACAGGAAGCGCGTGGTTTTCGACGGATCGGGTTGATAGAGCGGGAGGCTCACGAGGCCGCCTTCTCAACCTGTCCGAGGGCGGCCTGGAAGAAGACGGGGCGCTCGCCGGCGTTCGGGTAACGACCCTTCAGGTAGAC
>CAIYFD010000039.1 GCA_903925425.1 uncultured Opitutia bacterium
ACCGGCGACGGCGACAGCATCTCACCGCCCTTGCAGTGGGCCGGGGCCCCGGTCGGCACCCAGGCGTTCGCAATCATCATGCACCACGTCGATCCCGAGGGCGTGGTCAAGTGGTACTGGACACTTTACAATATCCCGGCCGACGCACGCGCCCTGCCCAAGAACTCGTCGGGCGTCGGCACGCTGGGCAGCAACAGCATCAACCGCCAGATCGCCTACGCCCCACCCCACTCACAAGGCCCGGGATTAAAGACCTACATTCTCACGATCTACGCCCTCTCGACGCCGCTCTCGCTTTCCCTTCCCCCGGCATCGGTGAACCGCGAGGTGCTCCTCGCCGCGATGAAGGACCTCACCCTCGGTACCGCCGAGCTGCGGGTGAACTACACCCGGCCCGATGGCGCCACTCCTGCCGGCGGGCGCGGCCCGGGACGCGGCAACCCGCCGAATCCCCGAGGACCATGACCGGCCCAGCGCACAAAATCGTTCATTCCCGGCGGCGCTTTCTCTCCCTGTTGGCGTCGGCGTTCGCCTGGCTTCCATTCGCGGCGCTCGCCCAATCCCCCGCCTCACCTCCCCCGCCCAGCCGGGGCCGGGGCGGCGGAGGCGCGGGCGGGCGGGGCGGCGGGCGCGGCCGTGGACGCAGCGACGCCTACGAACTGCCCGCGGAGCTGGCTTCGTTCGCCGCGTTGTCGCTGGTACTGGGCCGGGTCACGGACCGCTCGGTCACGCTCAACGCCCTCGCCCAGGACACCCGGGAAGGATTCTTCGAGTTTGGGCCGGCCGGCCGGCCGGCCGTGGAAAAAACCGCGGTCATGCCGCTGCGGGCCGGGGAACCCGTCGAGGTGACATTGGACAATCTGCAGCCCGACACCGCCTACACGTACCGGCTCCAGTCGCGGCGTCCGGGCGAAAGCACCTTCACCTCGCGGCCCGCGGGAAGGTTTCAGACGCAGCGGCCCCCCGGGAGCACGTTTGTTTTCACCATCCAGGGCGACTCCCACCCCGAGCGGCCGCAGATGAGCCACCCGGACCTGTACGCGCGGACCCTCCAGCGCGCGGCGGAGGCGCAGCCGGATTTCCACATCTGCATGGGCGACGATTTCAGCGTGGAAAAGCTGCGCACCTACTCGGCCGAGGACCTGACCGGCCCCTACCGGCTCCAGCGTCCCTTCCTTGGCCTGGTCGGCGGCGTCGCGCCGCTCTTCCTCCTCAACGGCAACCACGAGCAGGCGTCGCTCTACAACTACAACCTGAAGGGCGACCCGCACCTCGTGGCCGTCGGGGCCCAGCTCGCCCGCAACCGCTTTTTTCCGAACCCGGCCCCCGATGCGTTCTACTCCGGCGACGGCGAACCGCTGCCCGGGATCGGCGCCCTGCGCGACTACTGCGCCTGGACCTGGGGCGACGCGCTCTTCGTCATCCTCGACAACTATTGGCACTCACCGGCCCTCGTGGACACCGCGCTGCACGAGCGCGACGACGGCAACAATGCGGGGAAGAAAAACCGGGACTGGTGGGGGCTAACGCTCGGGGACGCGCAGTACCAGTGGTTCCGGCGGACGCTCGAGCAAAGCAAGGCCCGGTACAAGTTCGTCTTTGCCCACCACGTGCTGGGTTCAGGACGCGGCGGGGTTGACGAGGCGCATCTCTACGAGTGGGGCGGGCAAAACCAACGCGGGGTGTCGGAATTCAAGCAACGTCGTCCTGGCTGGGAACTCCCCGTCCACCCCCTGATGGTGAAGCACGGCGTGACCGCATTCTTCCAGGGGCACGATCACCTCTACGTTCGCCAGGAGCTCGACGGCATCGTCTACCAGGAAGTTCCCATGCCGGCAGACCACGGCTATGTGGCCTACAATGAGGACCGGTACCGGTCGGGGCTGAAGTTGCCCAACTCCGGCTTCCTTCGCGTCTCCGTTTCGCCGGCCGAGGTCCGGGTCGACTACGTTCGCGCCTTCCTAACCCAGGACGAGGACGCCACCCGTCGCACGGGGGACATTGCCCATTCCTATGTACTCAAGCCAAAGGTCCGCGCGACTTAGCCTCGCCGCCATCGCCATCGCGTGCGCCCTGCCCGCCTGCGCCGCGGCCGCGGCCGCGGCCGCTCCGGCGAACCGCGGGAGCCGCGCCTCCGGACCGCAAGGGGCGTTCAAGCTCGATGTGCCGGCGCACCAGCTCGACCTGATTCTCGCGCGGCCGGAGGCAACGTCAGTCACCCTGAGCATCCTCACCTACGAGGACCTCGAGGGCTCCGTCGCGTACGGCCCGTCGGCCACCGCGATGGCGAGCCAGACAACGGTGCAAACCTTCCGGGCCGGCGTCCCCACGGAATTGGTCCTCAGCGGACTCCAGCCTGACTCAACTTATCGCTACCAACTCCGAAGCCGGACGCCAGGTAGCGGGGCGTTCACAATATCCCCCGAGTACTCCTTCCACACGCGCCGGCCGCCGGGGGCGGCCTTCACGTTCACCCTGACCGCGGACGTGCACCTCGACGAGCATACCGCCCCATCGGTGTATCTCCAAAGCCTCGCCAACATCCGGGCGGACCGGCCGGATTTCCACCTCGATCTCGGAAACCTGTTCATGACCGACAAGCACGCGACCCGCACCGAGGCTGCGCAACAGTACCTCGCGCAACGGTATTACCTTGGTCAGATCGGCCCATCCGTCCCGATCCTGCTGGCGCTGGGCCCCCATGACGGCGAGAGCGGCAAGGACCGCAGCGGTGCGGATCCCCTCGCGATCTGGGCAAACCCGATGCGCACGCGTTACTTTCCCAATCCGGTGCCCGATCGCTTCTATTCCGGCAACAGCACGCCGCATCCGACCCTCGGGTTGCCCCAAAATTATTACGCCTGGGAATGGGGTGACGCCCTTTTTGTGGTGCTCGACCCATTCACCTACACCCTTCCGGCCCGGGGCCGGAATGATGGCTGGGGCTGGACCCTTGGGGAGGCGCAGTACCGCTGGCTCGCCCGCACCCTCGAATCGAACCACGCCGCATACAAATTTGTGTTCATCCACAATCTCCTCAGCGGCGACCAGGCCTCGCGCGGTGGCGTGGAGATCGCCGGCTTAAACGAATGGGGCGGGAAGAATCCGGACGGCACCGATGGTTTCAAGCAGCACCGACCCGGCTGGGAAATGCCCGTCCACCAGCTCCTGCTTCGGAACCACGTGAACGCCGTCTTCCGGGCGCACGACAATTTCTACGCCCGGCAGGAACTCGACGGCATCACCTACCTCATGGTGCCGCAGCCCAGCTTCGCCGGGGACGACCGCGTGCGCGACCTTGCGAACTACGGGTACAAGGTCGGCACCTTTCTCGGCAATGCGGGCCACGTCCGAGTCAAGGTCTCCCCGGAAAACGTCACGATCGACTACGTCAAGTCGACCGAGGCGCGCAAAGTGGCCGACACCTCGGTGATCCCGAATGCGTCCGGCAAGCCGGCGGGCGGATCCAAGGCCGCCGCCGTGCCATGAACGCCGCCACCAAACTGACGTAGCTCAGGGCTCTGAATTTTGGATTTGGAGTTCCCAAGGCATAATCCCGTTTCATCCGCGCAATCTGCGTTTAAAAAACAACGAAGCTTGGGCTCTGTGCACTCTGTGCCTCTGTGGCAAAACCGGTTTGGTTGATCGCGGCCGGCCCGGCGGGCCAGCCCTACCCTTGCCGGTCCAGCATTTTCAGCAGCACCGAGAAATCCTCGTCGCCGTGGCCGGCGCGCTCGGCGGCGGCGAGGCAGTCGCGCACGGAGTCGAGCAGGGGGAAGTTTTCCGCTCCGCTGAAGCCCGCGGCGAGGCGCATATCCTTCAACATGTGCTTCACCGAGAACTGCGGCGCGTAGTCGCCCGTCCGGAGCTTCGGCTCCTTCAGCGGAGCGAGACCGGAGTAGCTCACGTTCCGCTTGAGGGCGCCGAAGAAGACGTCGTCGGAAATCCCCGCCCGGCGCGCGAGCGTCAGCGCCTCGCTCAACGCTTGCATCTGCGCGGCGATGTTCAGGTTCATCGCGAGCTTGATGGTCGTCGCCTGGCGGTGGTCGCCGATGTGCAGGCGCGTCTCCGAGATCAGCGCGAGCACCGGCTCCATCTCGGCCACGAGCGCCGCCTCGCCGCCGAGGAAAAACACCGTCTTGCGCGCCTCCGCCGCGGGCTTGCTGCCGGTGAAGGGCGCCTCGAGGTAACGCGCACCGGTGGCGGTCACGAGGTCGCGGAACTCCGCGCTGCTCCCAGGATCGATCGTGCTCGACTGGATCACGACCTTGCCCGGGCCGAGCACCGGCTTGAGCAACGCCAGGATCGCCCGCACCGCCGGCGGATCGGCGATCACGATCTGGATGACCTCGGCCGCAGATGCCACCGCCTGCGGTGTCGGCAGTAATTTTGGGAAATCCGCCGGCGGGGTGCGGTTCCACGCGCCAGCGAGCACGCCCGCCGCGTGATAATGCCGGGCCCAGACCGACCCAATGATGCCGAGACCGATGACGCCGATGGTTTTCATGGAGTATTATATTTTAACCGCAGATTACGCAGAAGGCGCGGATGATAATTGTCGGCTTTAGCCTTCTGTCCTCCCGCCTCCCACCTGAAGCCTAAGGCCTCTCGCCGCTAGGCGAGAATCTCCAGCATCCGGGTGAAGAGCCGGTTCACCTTGGCCTGGTTGTCCTTCACGAGACTCTGGAACTTGGTGAAGTCGATCTCGGTGCCCTCGAGGCCGTTCGCGTAATTGTCGATGATCGCGAGGCTGTTGTAGCTGAGGTCGAGTTCACCGCAGAGGTCCGCCTCGTGGGCCGCGGTCATGCCGATGACATCGCCCCAGTGGCGAATAATGGCGATCTCGGCCTTGGTCTCGAAGCGCGGGCCGCGCATCTGCACGTAGACTTTCCCGCCCTGGATGTTGAATTCCGGGGACAGGCCGGCGAGCAGCTTGGGAATGAGATTATTGGCGATCGCGGGCGCGCCGCCCTTGAGCTCCGTGTCGTGAAACGTGGCCGGGCCCTGCTGGAGGCCGACATAGTCGCTGCACGACACGATCGTGCCGGGCGGCAGCTCGCGCTTGAGCGAACCAACGGAATTGAGCGAGACGATGTCCTTGAAGCCGAGGTCGGCCAGCGCGCGGACGTTCGCCCGGTAGTTGATCGCGTGCGGCGGCAGCGGGAAACCGTCGCCGTGGCGGTTGATGATCACGTGGTCGCCCTGCGCCCGGTAAACCACCGGCCCGTAGGCCGTCGCCGCCGTGCGTTTCTCCCACGCCGCGAACAGGTTTGAATTCACGATGCTGGTGCCACTGAGGAACGCGACCTTCATGGCGGCATCGTCCACCTGCGCGTCGCTGCTTGTCAAATCCCCCGCCGGGTCCTAACTGATCGTCTTCGAGATGCCTCCCGCCGCGCCCGCCAACCCCGCCCTGCCCCCGGGTACCTCCCTCCCGGGACACATCGCCATCATCATGGACGGCAACGGGCGCTGGGCCCAGCAGCGCGGGCTGCCCCGCCTCGAGGGCCACCGCCGGGGCGTCGAGACCGTCCGCACCATCGTCGACGCCACCCGCGAGCTCGGGATCCGCGTCGTCACGCTCTACGCCTTCTCGGTCGAGAACTGGAAGCGCCCGCAGGACGAGGTCGGCGGCCTGATGAACCTGTTGGACTTTTTCCTGAAGCGGGAGACCGACGACCTGATCAAGAACAAGGTCCGCCTCCTCACCATCGGCCACACCGAGGACCTGCCCGAAGTGGTGCGCAAGCGCCTCGCCTCGACGATCAAGGCCACGGAGACCTTCAGCGACTACACGCTCGTCCTCGCCCTGAACTATGGGGCGCGCACCGAGATCGTCGACGCCGCCCGCGCCTACGCCGCCGCCGTCGCCGCCGGAAAGGAAAAGCTCAACGACAGCTCCTGGGCGACCTTCAGCCGCTATCTCTACACCGCCGGGCTGCCGGATCCCGACCTGATCATCCGCACCTCGGGCGAGACCCGCGTGAGCAACTTCCTTCTCCTGCAGGGCGCCTACGCCGAATACTACTTTGCCCCGGTCCTCTGGCCGGACTTCTCCCGGGCCGACCTCGTCACCGCGATCACCGAGTATTCGAAGCGCGAGCGCCGCTACGGTCAGACGGGCGAGCAGGTCAAACCCGTGTCGGCTTCCGCCAGCTGACGCGTGAGAAACCGCGTTCTCAGCTTTGTCGTCCTCTGGGGCTCGGCCCTCGGGGTTCTCTGGTTCTTTCGCGCGACGGGCGCGCTCGTGCTGGTGACCCTCCTGTCGGCCCTCACGCTGCGCGAATTCTATGAACTGCTGCGCGCGGCCGGGCACCAGCCGATCATCGGCCCGGGTGTGGCACTCGGCGCCGCGATCACGGCTGCGCCGTGGATCGACCCGACCTGCGCCTTTGCCAATTATCTCCTGCCCGTGTCCGTCGCGGCCGTGGCCTGCATGACGCTGTTGCGGCCGGCGGAAAGCCGGGTCGATGCGCTCGGCTCCACACTCTTCGGCCTGCTCTACGTCCCGACGATGCTGGCGTTCCTCGTGAAGATCGTGCGGCCCTTCCCGGGCGACACCATCCCGGGGGACGGCCGCCTCCTGCTCGGCCTCTGGCTCATCGCGGTCGTGAAATTCTGCGATGTGGGCGCCCTGCTCAGCGGCATGGCCTTTGGCCGCCACAAGATGGCGCCGATCATCAGCCCGAAAAAAACCTGGGAAGGCGCCGTGGGCGGCGTGATCGTTTCCGCCGGGATCGGCGCGCTGATCGCGTGGCTCTGCCGCGATTCCTTTCCGGCGCATTTCACGCCGCTGTTTGCCGCGCTCGCGGCGGTGCCGGTGGCCATCCTCGGGGTGGTCTCCGACCTGATCGAGTCGGTGATCAAGCGCCGGGCGGAGCGCAAGGACTCCGGCAACGCGATCCCGGGCATCGGCGGGTTCTTTGACCTGACGGACAGCCTGATTCTCACCGCCCCCATCGGATTCCTGTTTTTCGGCCTGAACTGATCTCACCGTGGCCCCGACGTCCCTCCTTCCCCGCCGCCGCGTCGTGCTGCTTGGCGCCACCGGTTCGATCGGCGAAAACACGCTGCGGGTGATCGCCGCGCACCGCGACCGGCTCGAGCTCGTCGGCATCGCCGCCCACGGCAAACACCGGGAACTGGCCGTGATCGCGCACAAGTTCGGCGTCCGCCATGTGGGACTCTACGATGCGTCCGCCCACGCCGCGGCAAAAGCCGGCGGCGATTTTCCCGCCGGCACCGTGTTTTACGGCGGACCCGAGGGGCTGCGCGCCCTCGCGACCCTGCCTGAGGCCGACACCGTGCTGGTCGCCGTGGTGGGCACGGCCGGGCTGCACCCAACTCTCGACGCCATCGCCGCGCAGAAAACCATCGCTCTCGCCTCGAAGGAGATCCTCGTCCTTGCCGGCAAATTCGTCATGGCGGCGGCCCGCGCCAGCGGGAGCCGATTGCTGCCGGTGGACAGCGAGCACAACGCAGCCTTCCAGTGCCTGGAGGGCCGCGCGCCGGCAGCAGTACGCCGCCTCGTGCTCACCGCCTCGGGCGGGGCGTTCCGCGACTGGCCGCTGGAAAAGTTGGCGGAGGTCGCACCGGCCGACGCCCTGCAGCATCCCAACTGGGCGATGGGCCCGAAGGTCACGGTCGATTCCGCGACGATGGCCAACAAGGGGCTCGAACTGATCGAGGCCCAGTGCCTCTTCGGGCTGAAGCCGGAACAGTGCGACGCCGTGCTGCACACCCAGAGCATCGTGCACTGCGTCGCCGAGTTCACCGACGGCTCGATGCTCGCCCAGCTCTGCCCGCCCTCGATGACTTTTCCGATCCAGCACGCCCTGCTTTATCCCGACCGCGCGCCGGAAGGGACCGATCGGGCACTCCCGCTGGACAAGGCCTTCTCCTTGGATTTCCGCCCGGTCGAGGCCGCGCGTTATCCAATGCTGGGGCTCGCCCGGCAGGCGATGAACACCGGTGGTGGCGCCCCCGCGATCTACAACGCCGCCAACGAGGTCGCCGTGGCCGCCTTTCTAAAATGTAAAATTACATTTCTTGAGATCCCCCGGGTGGTGGAGCAGACTTTGGATGCAATGAACCACTCCGATCCTGCCGACCTGGCCACTGTCCTCGCGCTCGATGCCGAGGCCCGCCGGGTGGCTTCCGAACGGATCGCCTGAGCGCCGCCGCGCTCCTTTTTTCCCTTCGCCGTGTCGCTCGACTCCGTCTCCTCCCTGTTTACCAACGTCTGGTCGATTTTCCTGATCGTCCTCTTCTTCGGCGGCTCGATCTTTGTCCATGAGCTGGGCCATTTCCTGGCCGCCCGGAAGCGCGGCCTGAAGGTCGCCCGGTTCTCCATCGGCTTCGGCCCCAAGATCTGCTCCTGGACCGGCAAAGACGGCGTCGAGTACCGCCTCTCGTGGCTGCCGCTCGGCGGCTATGTCGCCCTGCCCCAACTCGCCGACATGCGCGAGATCGAGGGCGGCGATGACACCCATGCGCCGGCCCCGGTCGGCGCCGGCGCCGGCGTGGGCCCCGCGGACGAAGCGACCGACGACGCGCTCCCGGAAGTGGGCTATGCCAGCAAGTTCATCGTTTTTGTCGCCGGCGCCGTCTTCAACGTCATCTTCGCCTTTCTCCTCGCCTGCATCCTCTGGATGGTCGGCACCGAGGTGGCGGAGGAAGACCTGAGCACGCGCTTGGGCATCGTCCGCCCCAGCATGGCCAACAGCGCCGGTGAAACGGTGCCCGGACCCGCGTTCGCCGCGGGGCTCCGCAACGGGGACCGGATCGTCGCGGTGGACGGCAGCCCAGTGACTTCGTTCGGGGAGATCGCCCAGATCATCGCCTTGGGAGCCGGCCGCGACCCCGCGGGCAAACCCAGCGTGGCGCTCACCTACGAGCGCGACGGCACAAGGGCCACCGCGGTCACCAAACCGGAATTCACCGGCCCGGAGAAATTCCGCGACATCGGCGTCGAGCCGACCGTAAAGGTCACCGTCGCGGGCGTGGTGGCCAGCTCCGCCGCCGACAAGGCCGGCGTCCTGCCGGGCGACCTGATCACCCATCTGGACGGCAAGGAGGTCGAGTACTCCGGGTATATTTCCGACACACTGCGCGACGGCGGCGGACGCCCCGTCACCCTGACCATCAAGCGCAACAACCAGACCGTGACCATCACGGCCACACCGCTGCGCACGATCGATCCGGAGTCCAAGGCGGAAATCTACCGGCTCGGGCTCCAGCTCCGCGGCGCCTTCACCTACAAGACGGTCCATACCCCGCCTTGGACGCTGCTCGGGCAGCACCTGACGTCGACGTGGCGGAACCTGTCCAGCCTGGTCAATCCGAAGTCGGACATCGGCCTTTCCAAGATGTCCGGCCCCATCGGCATCGTGCGCATGTTCCATGGCGCCACCGAGGTCGGGATCACCGCGGTCATTTCGTTGACGATCCTGATCAACATCAGCCTCGCGCTCTTCAACCTGCTGCCGATCCCGGTGCTGGACGGCGGGCACATCCTGTTTGCCACGATCGCCAAGCTCCGCGGCCGGGCGCTGCCGAGGAATTTCATCATGTCGGCGCAGCAGGTCTTCATCGTCCTGCTCTTTTCGATGATCCTCTACGTGAGTTTCTTCGACATCCGGCGCTGGTGAGCGACCGATGGCAGGGCGTGGAATCCGTCCGCGCCGGGATTGCATGTCGTCCGGGTGCCTTCACCCGGAGATGATCGATTCGGGGTGAGGGCACCCCGACTGCAGGCCGGCGGCGAGCGGAGTCGCCGCCCTACCGGATCCAGAATATTCCCAGCCCGGCGTTGACGGCGGGCGTCCGACCGGCGCCAATTCTCCGGCATGTCCTACTGCCTGTCGCGATTCCAGACCCTCCGCCGCCACACCGTGGAGGTGAAGGTCGGTTCCGTCGGGGTTGGCGGCTCCCACCCGATCCGCGTGCAGTCGATGACGACCAGCGACACGCAGGACATTGACGCCACCGTGAAGCAGTCGATCGCGCTCGCCGAGGTCGGCTGCGAGATCGTGCGCGTCACCGCCCCGAACGTCGCCGCCGCGCATTGCCTGCGGGACATCCGCCGGCATTTCACCGCGGCCGGCTTCGGCCACATTCCGCTCGTGGCGGACATCCATTTCCTGCCCGCGGCGGCGATGGAAGCCGTCGAGCACGTGGAGAAGGTCCGCGTCAACCCGGGCAATTACGCCGACAAGAAGAAGTTCGCGGTGAAGGAGTACAGCGACGCGGACTACGAGCGGGAACTCCAGCGCCTGCATGAGACCTTTTCCCCCCTGGTCCGCCGCGCCGCCGAGCTCGGCCGCTCGCTCCGCATCGGCACCAACCACGGCTCGCTCTCCGACCGGATCATGAACCGCTACGGCGACACGCCGCTCGGCATGGTCGAGAGCGCCCTCGAGTTCCTGCGGATCGCCCGGTCCCATGGTTTCCACGCCCTCATCCTCTCGATGAAGTCGAGCAACCCGAAGGTCATGATCGAGGCCTACCGCCTGCTCGTCGACCGGATGAACGGCGAGGACATGCACTACCCGCTGCACCTCGGGGTGACCGAGGCCGGGGATGGCGAGGACGGCCGCATCAAGAGCTCCATCGGCATCGGTTCCCTCCTGCTCGACGGCTTGGGCGACACCATCCGGGTGTCGCTGACCGAGGACTCCGTCTACGAGATTCCCGTGGCCCGCGCGATCGCGGACAAAGTGATGTCGCTCTGGCCCGCCGCCGCAGAACCCGCCGCGACCGAGCTGGCGGACCCCGTTGATCCCTTCCATTTCGCCCGGCGCGCCACCACGACGCTGGAGCTTTCGCCCCGCTGCCGCGTCGGCCCCGAACAGCCGCCCCGGGTGATCGTCGCGGTGCCCTCCCTCGCCGAGTTGCCTGCGGCGATGGCCGCCCTCGCCTCGCCCCGGCTGAAGGACACGCCGCCCGAGGGCATCATGATCCCCGTGCAGGGACCCGGCGACCTCGCCGAGCTTTGCACCTTGCTCCCGGCGCAGGGACTGCCCTGCGAATTCCTCGGCCTGGATCTCGCGCCCTCCGTGCGGACGGAGCTGCTGCGGCCGCTGCTGGCGATGAGCCCGGGCCGGATCCTGCTGGCGCGGACCTTTGCCGCTGATCGTCTGGAAGAACTGGAGGAATTCACGGTGCTCGCCCGGGAAACCGGCCAATTCCTCGCCGTCGCCATCGATCCGGCCGAGTTCGCCGCCTTCGGCCCCGCCCTGCGCCAGCTCGGCGACAAGAACCTGCTCTTCACCGTGGCCGCCACCGCCGGGCGGACCGGCGCCGCCCATGCCGTCGGCTCCTACCGCCAGCTGGCCGCGGGCCTCGCCGCGGCGGGATCGGCCGCCCCCATCTGGATCCGCAACACCGCGGCCAGCGCGGTGAAACCCGGCCCCGACTTCCTCTCGCGCCTCACCGAGGCAAGTTTTCTCACCGGCGCCCTGCTCTGCGACGGGCTCGGCGACCTCGTAAGCATCGAGACGGAGGCCGATCCGACCCGGGCCACCCGGGTGGCCTACAATGTACTGCAGGGCGCCGGCGCGCGCATCTCCAAGACGGAGTTCGTGGCCTGCCCGAGCTGCGGCCGCACGCTCTTCGACCTGCAGACGACCACCCAGCGGATCCGCGCCCAGACCGGACACCTCAAGGGGGTGAAGCTCGCCATCATGGGCTGCATCGTGAACGGCCCCGGCGAAATGGCCGACGCCGATTTCGGCTACGTCGGCGGCGCCCCCGGAAAAATCAACCTCTACGTCGGCAAGACCTGCGTGCAGTACAACATCCCCGAGGCCGAGGCCGACGCGCGCCTCATCGCCCTGATCCGCGAACACGCCAAGTGGGTCGACCCGGACCCCGCGACCGCGCCGGCGTGAGCGCGCCCCGCGGATTTCTCCCTCTGAAAACCGGCTGGGCGGGACGTTCCGAGGCCACCGGCCTCCTGTCGCTGATCAACGATACAATTGCCGGCTCCATTTTTTTGTCGGCGAAGCAACCCATTTCTCGCAAAAAGTTATGCCCAAACCGGGTGTGAATAACTTGTTGGAAAGTTGCTCTTGAAATGCCATTTTCGTTCGCCGTTACTCCGCCCTCGTTCGTTGTTTATCCCGCCTCCGGTTCGCTCTTTCACACGTCTTTCGGGGAACGTTCCCCAGTTGCGCAGTAGTTCAGGCCCGAGCCCTTGGCCCCCAATGGTTTGCCCGGTGAAGATCCAAGTGCAAAAGGGTTGCAGTCTATCCACCCAATTTCTTCGGCTCAGTGCAGTGAACGTGTTCCCGGCTGGCGTTTGATTTTCACTCCGGAACGGTTGTGTGAATAATTCCGACTTTTCCTGCAGTTCATGCCCGCCACCCCACTCACCTCCAATCTCTGGGAAGCCGTTAAATGCGACTTCAAGGGCCTCTTTCCCGAGGACGTATTCCAGATGTGGTTCGAGCCGGTGGTCTGTGTCGAGTCGACGGACGACACGATCGTCCTGGGCGTGCCGAATGATTTCGCCGCGATCTGGATCCACGACAATTACCTGGACCTGATCACCCAGCGTGTCCGCCTCAACGCCGGCCGCATGGTCAATGTCACCCTCCGGAAGGCCGATTCGCAGGTCGACCGCCATCACCCCGCCGCTAAGCCGGCCGCCGAGGTCCACCATGGCCGGGTCAAGGCCGCCACCGCCACCCGCCGCGGGGGCAAGGGCGACGACCGCGCCAATAACGGCACGCTGAACCCCCGGAACACCTTCGCCACCTTCGTCGTCGGCAACAACAACCAGATGGCCCACGCCGCCGCCCTCGCGGTGGCCCAGTCGCCCGCGCAGGCCTACAACCCGCTGTTCATCTACGGCGACACCGGCCTCGGGAAGACCCACCTGATGCAGGCCATTGGCCATGCCATCATCCAGCACAACCCGGAATCCCGGGTCGCCTACCTCTCCACGGAAAAGTTCACCAATGAATTTATCCAGGCCCTCCAGGAGAACGCGCTGACCAAGTTCCGCCAGCGCTACCGGCATGTCGACGTGCTGCTGATCGACGACGTCCAGTTTCTCGCCAACAAGGAGCGCATCCAGGAGGAGTTCTTCCATACATTCAACGACCTCTTCGAGTCCGGGAAACAGATCGTCCTCTCCAGCGACCGTCGCGCCAGCGAGATCACCAAGCTCGAGTCCCGCCTCGTCTCCCGCTTCGAGTGGGGACTCCCCGCCGACATCCAGCCGCCCGACTTCGAGACCCGCGTCGCCATCCTTCGGACCAAGGCGGCCACCCTGAAGTGCGACATCCCGGCGCCGATCATCAATTTCATCGCCCAGAACATCTCGAAGAACGTCCGCCGCCTCGAGGGCGCGCTGATCAAGGTGGCCAGCTACGCCTCCCTGACCAACAAGCCGCTCGACCTCGCGACCACCGAGATGCTCCTCCAGGATGTGCTGATGGAGCAGGCGCAAAACGTGCTGACCGTCGAGACGATCCAGAAGCGCGTCGCTGACCACTTCCAGATCCGGCACAGCGACATGACAAGCAAGCGCCGGCCCAACAACATCGCGATCCCCCGCCAGATCGCGATGTACCTCACCCGTTCGCTCACCAAGCACTCCCTGCAGGAAATCGGCGACGCCTACGGCGGCCGCGACCACGGGACCGTGATCCACGCCTGCAAGGCCGTGGACAACATGATGGAGCAGGACACGTCGATGCGCGGCAGCGTCGAGTTCCTCCGGGCCCAGCTGTCCCGCTGACGGTCTGCGCTCGGCGCAGACCGCAGTTGAGGTGAAAAGTGGAAGTTGAAGGTGGCGTCGCCCGCTACCCTCCTTAAACTTCATCTTTAAACTTAAACTCAACAGATCAGATGTCCCTGACTCCCGAACAAAAAGCCACCGTCGCCTCCTGGGTTGAAGCCGGCGACAACCTTTCCGCCGTCCAGAAGAAGCTGGCCGACCAGTTCAAGGTGAACCTCACCTACCGCGACGTCCGTTTCCTCGTCGACGACCTCGAACTCGCCCTCAAGGACCCCGCGCCCAAGGTCGACACCACCGATGTGTCCAAGGCCACCCCGGCGCCGAAAGCCCCCGAAAAGAAGGGCCTGCCCGACCAGGCGAAGGAAGAACCCGGCTTCGGCAACGACGCCCCGGCCGACGCCGAGGCCGCCAGCCTGGATGAGGCCGCCTTGGCCGAGCCCGCCGGCGGGTCCGTCAAGGTCGAGGTCGACAAGGTCACGCTCCTGCCCGGCGCCCTCGCCAGCGGCTCGGTCACCTTCGGCGACGGCGTCACCGCCAAGTGGATCATCGACCAGCAGGGCCGCCCCGGTTTCACCGAGGTCAGCAAGCCCGGCTACCGCCCCAGCCCCGACGACGGCCAGGCTTTCATGATGGAGCTCAGCGCCCAGCTCCAGCGCCGGGGGTATTGACCCGGACCCGAGATAGGGCGGGACAGGTTCGGCCCGCCGCGATTCGTTCCAAACCGATTTTTGCCACAAAGGCACAGAGCTCACAGAGCCCAAGCCTCGTTGTTTCTAACCGCGGACCGTGTCCTGCATCGCTCGAAGAGCGAAGTAGGATTTAAAGGATAAAACCGGATCGGGGTTCGGACAAACAGATTGGCCGCGAAAAGGCGCAGAAGGCGCAAAAACGATCCACCGAACCACAATCCTTGGGGTTATTGGTTCGGAGTTCGGAAATTCCGTTTTGCGCTTCTTGCGCCTCTTTGCGGCCAATAATTCAGGGGGCTCGGAACCCAAACCAATCGACGAGGCTTGGGCTCTGTGAGCTCTGTGCCTCTGTGGCAAAAAATCCGGAGAGGATCGCGGACCTGCCTACCCTCTACCCCTGCAACAAACGCTGGAACTCCGCCTCGTCGATCACCGGCACGCCGAGCGCCTGGGCTTTCTCCAGTTTTGACCCGGCTTCCTCGCCGGCCAGCACGTAGCTGGTCTTCTTGCTCACGCTGCCGCTGACCTTGCCGCCGGCGGCGAGGATCTGCTGTTCGGCCTCCTCCCGCTTCAGGGTGGGCAGCGTGCCCGTGAGCACGAAGGTCTTGCCGGTGAAAACACCCGCCTCGACCACGGTGCCCGCCGGGTCGATCCCCAGCTTCCGCAGCTTGGCCAGCAGGCGCCGGCCCGGTTCGCTCGCCAGGAAATCGAGCGTGCTCGCCGCCACCGCCGGTCCGAGCTCGCCCGGGACGCCCGCCAGCATCCCGGCATCGAGCGCGGAAATCTCGGCGTCCAAACGGGCGCACAGTTCCTTGCGGCGCGCCTTCTCCTCGTCCGTTTTCGCGGGATTCTTGCGGGAAGCGGGCGCCTCGAGTTCGCGCCGGTCCCCCAAGCGGGCCTTTTCCAGCACGACCTGGAGCAGCTTCGAATCCGCCACCTCGGCCAGGGTGCGATGCCGGCGGCCGAGTTCGCGGGCGGTGGTTTCACCCACGTCGGGGATGCTCAGGGCATAAAGCCATTTTTCCAGCGGCAGCGCCCGGGCCGCCTCGCGGGCAGCCACGACCTTGGTGGCGTTCTTCTCGCCGAAGACCCGGGGTTCCTGCTCGGTGCCAAGATTCAGCGTGGCCAGCGTCTCAAGCGCCACATCGTACAGGTCGGGCGGATCGCGCACGAGATCGAGTTCGACCAGCTTGGCCGCCACGATGTCGCCCACCCCGTCGATCGCGAGCGCCCGGCGGCTGCAGAAAAACATCAGCCGCCCCGCGCGCTGCGCCTGGCAGTCGTAGTTCTGGCACTTCCAGGCGACGCCCTTTCCGCCCTCGGCGGCGACCTCAAGCTTGGCAATCCGGCCACCGCACACCGGGCACTGGCCGCCCACGGCCGCCACCAGGTCGAACTCCTTCGCGCCCGGCGGACGCTCCTCGGGAAACGAGCGCAGCACGGCGGGGATCACCTCCCCCGCCCGCTCGATTTCCACCAGGTCGCCAATGCGGATGTCCTTGCGGCGAATCTCCTCTTCATTGTGCAGCGTCGCCCGGCTGATGGTGCTCAGGGACAAAAAGACGGGCTCGAGCTCAGCCACCGGGCTGAGAACACCGGTCTTGCCCACCTGGATCGTGATCGCCCTCAATCGGGTGCGCGCCGTGTCGGCCTTGTACTTGAAGGCGATCGCCCAGCGCGGGGCCTTCTCGGTCGCACCTGCGGCCCGCTGGTCCTCGAAACGGTCGAGCTTGATGACGGCCCCGTCGGTGCCGTAGGCGAAGGAGCGCCGGAGCCGGTCGAGTTCCCCGATGGCCGCCCAAGCCGCGTCGATCCCGCGGACGCGCCAGATCCGCTCCACCACCGGGAGGCCCCAGGACCGCAGCTGGTCATGGAGCTCGGATTGGGACGCCACGACCTCGGGTTCGCAATGGCCGAGGCTGTACAAAACGATCTCCAGCCGGCGCCGCGCCACTTCCTCAAGGTCGAGCAACTTGACCGTACCCGCGGCGATGTTGCGCGGGTTGGCGTAGGGTTCCTCTCCCTCCGCGACGCGCGCGGCATTGAGCCGCTCGAACTCGGCCTGAGTCATGTAGATCTCGCCCCGGATCTCCACGATCTTGGGGATGGCGCCCTTGCCCCTACGGACCAGGTCGCGCGGCAGCGACGGGATGGCCCGCAGATTGGCCGTGATGTCATCGCCCTTCATGCCATCGCCGCGGGTCACCCCACGCACGAGCCGGCCGTCCTCGTAGGTCAGGCTCACCGCCAGGCCGTCGATCTTGGGCTCCACCGTGTAGGCAAAGTCGTCGGCCTCGAGCAGCTTCACCAGCCGCGCATGGAACGCCCGCAGCTCGGCCTCGTTGTAAGTGTTGTCGAGGCTCATCATCCGCTGCCGGTGCGCGACCTCCTTGAAACCCTGCACCCGGTCGTCGCCCACCCGCCGCGTCTGCGAATCCGCGCTGGCGAACTGCGGCCACGCCGCCTCGAGGTCGGCCAGCTCGCGCTCCAGCGCGTCGTAGGCCTGGTCGGAAATCTCAGGCTTGGCGTGCCGGTAGTAGAGCTCGGCGTGACGCCACACGTCGGCGCGGAGCCCGGCGATCCGTTGCTGCGCTTCGGCCGGGGTCATGGCGATGCCGCCGGTTCCGTCCGACCCAAGATGCGCCGCCAGATCCTTGCCGGGGTTTCCATCCCGTGACGCAGCCAGGCCGATCCGGCATAGCCGCCCACCACCACGGTCGCACCCAGAGTGTCGGCGAACCAGTCCGCGACCTCCGCCGAGCGGCTGGGCACGAACGACTGGTGCCACTCATCGGAGGCCCCGTAGGCCGACGCCAGAAGGATGGCGACGGCCGTAACCCGGACGCCCCGCCCGAGCCGGCAGAGCAACACGCCGAGGAGCCCGTAGACCGCGAAATGCACAACCTTGTCGAGTCCCGGAATCCCGCCCACGTCGACCAGCGGGGACCGACTGGAGGAGACGAAGATGATCGCCGCCAAGGCCACCGGCCAGATCCAGGCCGTCCGGGAGACCGTTGCGCCATGGGTGGGGACCGTCGCTTTCATGCCACCATCCGCACCCGAAAAGCCGGGTTCCGCAACGGGGAAAACGGCCGTCCTCGGTTTTGCCGGAGTGGCGGGTTTCTGCAGCGGCTTTACGCTGCGATGATGACTGAAGGCGGGGCGCCCTCACCCCGAAATGATCGCCGCCGGCGCGCTACGACGGACACCCACCGGGGTCCGCAGCGACATTCGGACGCATTGCCAATCGGTAACGCGGAAGCAATCCGGCCGCAATGGGCCGGGAGCACCGTGAGGCACTCCCCACTCCTTGCCATGCATACCATCCCCCATTGCCATCCCGCCGTCCTCTCGGCTGCTGCCCAATCAGGAACCGCCTCG
>CAIYFD010000040.1 GCA_903925425.1 uncultured Opitutia bacterium
GGCCGCGGCGGTCCCGCTGCCTCACCCTGAAGCTATCCTCATGAAAACGTTCTTCTCCTTTCTTGCCGGAGCCGTTCTCGCAGCGGCCGCCTTCGCGGCGGAGCCCGCCCGCGCCCCGCACGTGCACATGGCCGGTGACTCCACGATGGCGGATAAGCCAACCGAACCGCCGAATCCCGAGCACGGCTGGGGCCAGCTCTTCCCGAAATTCTTCACGGACCCGAAGATGATCGTGAACCACGCCATGAACGGCCGCAGCACGCGCAGCTTCATCACCGAGGGACGCTGGCAGACGCTCGTCGACGCCCTGGAGCCCGGCGACTGGGTGATCATCCAGTTCGCCCACAATGATGAAAAGATCTTCCCCAACGCCCGCGGCGAGTTTCAGGAAAACCTCCGGCGCTTTGTCGCCGACGTCCGCGCCAAGGGAGCCAATCCCCTCCTCGCCACGCCCTGCGCGCGGCGCGCCTGGGATGCGACCGGGCAACTGACCAACTCGCATGGCGATTATCCGGAGGCCCTGCGCGCCGTCGCGGTCGAAACCAAGGCCCCCCTTCTCGAGCTGAACCAACTCACCGCCACCTTGGAAGAAAGCCACGGCGTCGAAGGCTCCAAGCTCCTCCACCTCTGGTACCCCGCCGGTGCCTTTGCGCGCCAGCCCGCGGGCTACCAGGACAACACCCACTACTCCGCCTACGGCGCCGAGCGCGTCGCCGCCCTTGCCGTCCAGGAAATCATCCGCCTGCAGCTGCCGCTGAAAACGTGGCTGAAGCCCTGACCACCGTTCCCCGTTCCCGCTTTCGCCCAAACCCCGCCCCATGAAAATCCGATACCCCCGGCTGTTCACCGTACTGATCACCGCCCTCCTCGCCCTCGCCTGCTCCGCCCGCGCCGCGAGCGAGCAGGAGCGTCGCGCCTACCTCGACTGGATGCTCAAGAACCTGCCTCCGGTCCCCGCCAGCACCACCAACGCCGCCACGGGCGTCGTCACCCAGAGTCCCGCCGGTTTCGATGGCTGGCAGGCGCGGACCGGAGAGCTCCCACCGGACTTCGACAGCTTTCCGCGCAACAACTACCTGCCCGACCCGCTCACGTTCCTGAACGGCAAGCAGGTGAAGACCGCCGCCGACTGGACCGCGCGCCGCGCGGAGATCAAGCAGCTCTTTGAGAAGTACGACGTCGGCACCATGCCGCCGCCGGCAAAGTACAACAAGGTGACCGTCACCTCCGAGACCAAGGGCGAGGGCTACTTCACCCGCGTCGTACAGCTCACCTACGGCCCGCACGACGAGGAAACGCTCGACGTCACGGTCATCGTTCCCGAGGGCAAGGGTCCGTTCCCCGTCCTGATGGGCGGCACCGCCGCCTCGCTCCTCCGCCGCGGCTACATCGCCGCCACCTACAACCAGAGCGTGGACATCCCCAACACCGTCCCGCTCGGGCTGCAGAAAATTTATCCCGAGTATGACTTCTACTCGATGGGCCAGAAGGCGTGGCAGACGCAGCTCGTCGTGGACTACCTCTACACCATGTCCGAGGTGGACAAGGCGCGCATCGCCGTCACCGGCTATTCCCGCACCGGCAAGATGGCCATGATCGCCGCCGCGTGGGACGAGCGCATCACCGCGGTCGTGGCCGGCAGCACCGGCGTCGGCGGCGCCGTGCCGTGGCGGCTCTCCGGCGAGTACGGCTCCGGCGAGGGCACTGAAACCACCACCCGCAGTTTCCCGGTCTGGTTGCACCCGCGCCTGCGCTTCTTCTCCGGCCGCGAGGATCGCCTCCCGGTGGAGGCCAACCTGCTCGCCGCCATGATCGCACCGCGTGCGATCCTGATGGAATACGGCCTG
Organism: uncultured Opitutia bacterium; assembly: GCA_903925425.1. Classification (GTDB taxonomy): domain Bacteria; phylum Verrucomicrobiota; class Verrucomicrobiia; order Opitutales; family Opitutaceae; genus CAIYFD01. The sequence continues at coordinate 1,848 of CAIYFD010000040.1, forward strand.
AACGACGAGGTCTCGAACACGTGGGCCAACGAGCAGACCTACTACTCCGCACTCAAGGTGTTCAGCCTGCTCAAACAGCCCGACCGCGTCGGCCTCCTGCGCGTACCCGGCTTCCACGGCTCCAACGACGTCGAGGCCTACCTCGACTGGCTCGACATCCAGTTCGGGCGCTCGAGCGCGAAGTGGGACAACCATCTTCTCTTCTCCTACAACCGGGCCGACTGGCTGAAAAAGTCCGGCGAGAAGGTCGACCTGAAGAATTATCCCGTCCTCGCCCCCGACAGCTTCCTCGCCCGCGAGGGCAAGCCGATCACCAGCACGGCGGACTGGGAAAAGCAGGCGACGGCCATCCGCGGCTCGGTCAACTGGATGCTCGGCCAGGCGCCAATCTCCGTCGCCCCGACCGCTCGAGGCGGCGGACTGGTCGGCCGGGCCGGAGCCGCACCCCGCGCCGGGACCGCTCCCGCCGCAGGTGCCGGAGGCGCTCCCGCGCGTGCTGGGGCAGGTGCCCCGGCCCGGGGCGGTGCACCGGTGGCCGGTGCGGCCGGCCGCGGCACCCTCGCCGCTGGCCCAAATCCGGGCCAGCTCAAGCCCGACGTACCCGCGTGGGTCATCGGCCGGGGTGGCAACTCCTACGGCTGGTTCGACCCCTCGCCCACGAATCCCGCCAAGAGCCTCGCCGCCCAGCGCAACATCACCTTCGGCTACAGCTCCATCGGCGGCGCCGGTGTCGCCGGCACGATCTACTACCCCAACAACACCCCCGCCGGCACCAAGCTGCCAGTCGTGATCTGGCTCCACGGCTACAGCTACCCGCTCGGCTACATGTGGGTTTATCGCACGGACCTCCACCCTATCCTCGCATTGGTGCAGGCCGGCTACGCCGTGCTCGCTTACGACCAAGCGGGCTTCGGCAGCCGCATGACCGAGTTCGCGCCATTCCCGGACCGTCAGCCGCACTGGTCGCTGATGGGCCAAATGGTCGAAGACGTCCGCAAGGCCGTCGATGTCCTGTCCACGGACTCCTCCCTCGATCCCGCGCGAATCTCCGTCTTCGGCTATTCGGTCGGGGCGACCGTCGGCCTTTACGCCGCCGCCCTCGACCCGCGCATCGCGAGTGTCGTGTCCGTGAGCGGCTTTACGCCGATGCGCACCGACACCGCCAACCGCGGCACGGGTGGCATCGCCCGCTACAGCGAAGAACGCGCGCTCATCCCGCGCCTCGGCTTTTTCGTCGGCAACGAGTCGCGCCTCCCTTACGACTTTCCCGAACTGATCGCCGCCATCGCCCCGCGCCCCGTGCTGGTCGTGGAACCCACGATGGACCGCGCCGGTTCCCCGGCCGAGGTCCACAGCGCCGTGCTCGACGCCCGCAAGGTCTACGCGCTCTACAACGCGGCCGACAAACTCGCGCTCGACGAGCCCGTCGACTACATGCGGCTCACCACCGCCACGCAGGACCGCGCCGTGACGTGGCTGAACGCCAGCCAACGGCCCGCGCCCATACCGTACACCCCGCCGGCTCCCTGAATCATCGCCCTCCCCCACCGGGCCGTCCGCCCTGCGACATTTCATCTAATAGATGAAATGTTTGCCGGGCAATAAACCGCATTCCTCCATGAGAAAACTGCTTTCCCTCTTCTGTGTCCTGTTGCTTGCCGTTGCGTTGCGCGCGGCCGATTTCGACGTTCGCGCCTATGGCGCGACCGGCGACGGCAAGACGCTCGACACCGCCGCGATCAACAAGGCGATCGAGGCGGCCGCGGCGGCCGGCGGCGGCACCGTGCGCTTTTCCGCCGGTAACTACCTCAGCTTCTCGATCCATCTGAAGAGCAACATCACCCTCCTGCTCGACCAGGGCGCCACGATTCTTGCCGCCAAGGCCGCGGCGGGTTTTGGCAGCTACGACCCGTACGAGCCCAATGAGTGGGGCGACAAGATGCAGTTCCAGGACTTCGGCCACAGCCACTGGCACAACAGCCTCATCTGGGGCGAGAATCTCGAGAACGTCACCATCACCGGCGCCGGCAAGATCGACGGCAGCAAGGGCCTCGTGCGCAACGCCGGACCGATCAGCGAGCTCGCCGGCCCCAACGGCACCGGCGCCCCGGGCAGCGGACCCGCGGCCGCCGCCCCCGTGCCCACCGTCGTGCCCGGCAACAAGGCCATCGCCCTCAAGCTCTGCCGCAACGTGGTCATCAGCGACATCACGCTGTTCATGGGCGGGCATTTTGCCGTCCTCGCCACCGGCGTGGACAACCTCACGCTCGACAACGTCAAGATCGACACCAACCGCGACGGCTTCGACATCGACGCCTGCCGCAACGTCCGCCTCTCGAACTGCAGCGTCAATTCCCCCCAGGACGACGGCATCGTGCTCAAGAGTTCGTTCGCCCTCGGCTTCGCCCGCGCCACCGAGAACGTCACCATCACCAACTGCCAGCTCAGCGGCTACGATGTCGGCACCTTCCTCGACGGCACGTTCCAGCGCACCATGGAGCGGGCCCCGGACCGCGACGGCCCGACGGGCCGCATTAAGTTCGGCACCGAGTCGAACGGTGGCTTCAAGAACATCAGCATCTCGAACTGCGTCTTTGACCACTGCCGCGGCCTCGCGCTCGAGACGGTCGACGGCGGGCCGGTCGAGGATATCGTGATTACCAACATCACGATGCGCGACGTCTCGAATTCGCCGCTCTTCCTCCGCATCGGCAACCGCGCGCGCGGTCCGGCCGGGATGCCGGTCAGCACGATGCGCCGGATCACGATCAGCAACATCACGGCCTATGACGCCGATCCCCGCTACGCTTCGATCATCGCCGGCCTGCCCGGCCACCCGGTCGAGGACGTGCATCTCAGCAACATCCGCATCCTCTACCGCGGCGGCCTGACGATGAGCGATGTCCGCACCCAGGCACTCGCCAACAACTTCTTCGCCGGCGGACGCGGAACGGCCGCAACCTCCCCCACAAACCATGATCCTTACGACGTCCCGGATGGCGAAAAGCTCTACCCTGAACCCAGCATGTTTGGCGTGCTGCCGGCGTACGGCCTGTTCATCCGCCACGCAAAGAACCTGACCCTGCGCGACGTGCAGATCGGCTTCCTGAAGGAGGACGGACGCCCCGCGGTCGTGCTCTGGGACGTCGCCGACATCACCTTCGACAACCTCACCGCGCAGAAGTCCCCCAGCGCCCCGCTCTTCATGCTCCGCGATCTCACCGGCCTTGCGATCCGCAACTCCGCCGGAATTCCCGACACCCGCCGCGATGCCGGTGCGACGTGGGTGGCGTTCCCGGCGCCGTGACAACTTTGTTCGCCGCATAAAGGCGCGGCGGGCGAAAACAGTTCATCGTTTCCGGGTGCGGGCACCCGGACGACACTATGGGATCTGATGGATTCGGGGTGCCCGCACCCGAGGTTTGATGATCTCACTTTTTGCGACTTTTTGCGGCGACTGCTGAAACCTCGATCGCGATCCGGATCGCCCGGACCAGCTGGGTCAGACTCAGGCCGGACCCATGGTGTCCGCGAACCCGCACCAGCGGCAGGTGGATAAAGCCGGCGCGGATGCCGGACCGAGGTGGCAGTGAATCCATTAACCGGTAAAAGACCTCGTTGCAGACAAAACGTCCGGCCGAACGCGAAACCCGAGCCGGCAATCCCGCGGCGCGCATGGCCGCCGCGAGCTGCGCCACCGGCAGGCCCGACCTTAAAGTCACCGGCCCGCCCTCGCGCACCGGCTGCCCCCGGGGTTGGCGACCGGCGTTATCGGGAATGCGCGCGTCCACCCGGTTGCGCGCCAAGCATTCCGGCGTGATCGCCCGGCGCTTTTCCGCCAGTCCGAGGCAGATCACCAGCGCAGGCCGGTGCTGGCGAATGGTGCGGTGCAAAGCCGCGGCGGCGGCCCCGAACCGGCACGGCAGCACGACCGACCGGATGCGAAGTTTTGCCACGACCACCCCATCGAGGGCCTCGGCCACGCGTTGGGAAGAATTGACCTTGGCTCCGCCGAAGGGCTCGAACCCCGTCAAAACGACGCGATTTCCCCTGCTGAATAAACCGTTCCGAAAGGGGTGCCGGCGGGCTGAAGTTTCTCTCGACATCGTCGACACTTTCTCAGGTTATGCGCGTCTTACCGACCTCAATGTTTACCACAAAATCCCCCATGAAATACCTCCTTTTTGCCGCCGCTGTGCTCCTGAGCCTTCCCGTCGCCGCACGGGCCGCGGGCGCTCCGCCCAAGCTGGAAGAACTCCCCGCCGGTGCGCTGATTGCCCAAGCGTATGTGGTTCGGGGCGCCGACTTCATTGAGCGCGCGAAGGCCGATCCCAAAATGATCATCGAGTCGGTGTTGGACGCAAAACGCACCGACGCCCTCTACCTGATCGTCACGTTCGCCAACCCGTCAAAGGACGGCATGGGCGTCGCCCGCGTGGCTTATACGTTCACGATGGTTTACCCGGACGGCACCAAGCTGGCGAGCGGGACCACCGCCCTCAAGGGCCTGGAAGGCCCCTTGCCCGCCGCCCTCCAAAAGTCCTGGATGTTTGCGAGCGCGAAAGCGAAGCTCCCCTTGAACGACAAGAGCCCGGCCGGCACCTACAAGTTCAACGTGATCGTCAAGGACATGATGTCCGGCACGGAGTGGCCATCCGACATCGAAGTCACGATCAAGTAAGCGACCGGCGAAACCCGAGTCCTGACTCTCTCACCCCGCTCCGTCCGGAGCGGGGTTTTTTGTGGCGGAACGCCGAACAAAACACCGCTCAACGCTGGTGACGCGCCCGGTACACGCCCGGGGGTTCGCCGATCAGCCGGTGAAACTCACGGGTGAAATGACTTTGGTCGGAGAACCCGAACTCACCGGCGATCCGGGCGAGCGTCTTCTGCGAAAACACGAGGGCGTTGCAACTCGCGCGAACCCGCAGCTGCCGGACGTAGTCGTGAGGCGTCACATGATACGCCTCGCGGAATTTCCGGTGGAAGTCGCGCAACGACATCCCGCACTGCTTCGCGAGCTTCCCACGATCGAATGGCTCGTGGAAACTTTCCGCGATAATCTTCATCGCCGCCGCCAACGGTGAGTTATCCGGAACTTTCCGGTCGCCCTTTTTGTAGAGGCAACCCGTGCCGACCGTCCCGATGATCCGACCCCGGCGGTTGCGCAATGGAATCTTCGAGGTGACAAACCATCTCATGCTGTGGTCGAAACGGCCGACCAGCTCGATGCGCGAGGTAATCTTAACGCCGCGCAAGACCTTCTCGTCATCGAGGCGGTACTGGGTGGCGAGCGCCGGGGCACAGATGTCGAAATCCGTCAGGCCCAGGATCTCACTGCGGTGGCGAAACCCATTGTTGATGAAGAAGACGGTATTGACCCAGAGGAAGCGCCCTTTCGTGTCCTTGATCCAGAAACCCTGCTCCTCGCAGCGGTCGAAGATCTCCAGCATCTCCACGCCGGAATAGCCCAGCTTTTCCAGGGCGGCCAGGGCGCGGCCGTCCGAGGACAGCAGCTTGGCGCGGCGGCCGGCGGCACATGCAGGAGCAAGGGCAGGTTTGGCTGCAGCGGTCGGTTTCCCCATGGTCAAAAAAAACCCTCGGCCCGAATCGGGCCGAGGGCTAGGCAAAATTACCCGAGCTTGATCCTTAGCGGAACAACTTGGGCGCCACCTCGAACAAGGCATGACGCCAGACCGGCCACTCATGGCGGGTACCGGGGAGCACCCAGATGGGCTCGTGCTTGAGGCCGGCCTTCGTCAGCGCGGCATCGAGCGCCTTGGCATTGGTAACGCCGGGATCATCGCCGCCGATGCCAACCCAGAGCAGCTTCATCTTCTTGTTGGTGACCTTGGCGTCGAAGAAGGCGGGGAACCGGACGTCGGCGTTGGCCGAACCCGCGCTCATGACCACCAACGAGTGGAAGACGTCGGTATTCGGCATTCCGATCGAGATCGTCTGACCGCCACCCATCGAGAGGCCGCCCAGGGCGCGGTTGTCCGCATTCTTGATCACCCGAAAGTTCGACTCGATGTAGGGAATGATGTCCGTGAGAAGATCCTTCGAGAAAGGATCGGTGGGCTGCGCATTCGGGACGATCGCTGCGCCACCACGTCCGCCAGGCGCCGGCGCAGCCGCCGTGTTACCCGCGCCCGCAACCGGGGCAGCCGGGGCGGCAGCGGCGCCGCCGCCGCCTCCACCACCCGCCCGGCCCACAGGAGCGTTCGGATCGGTGTAATTTGCATCAGGCCCCGTGCCGATGCCGACACGGGCATAACCAAACGGATTCACGATGATCATCGGCTTGGCTTTGCCCTCGGCGATCAGGTTGTCCATGATCGTGTTCTCGCGGCCGGTCAGGAACCAGCTGGAGTCCGTGTTACCGGAACCATGGAGCAGATAAAACACCGGGTACTTGGTGCTGCCCTTCTCATAGCCAGGGGGCGTGTAGACCCACATTGTGCGGGCCATGCCGCCCATCGACTTCGAGTGATAGGTGACGAGGCGGACCTGGCCGTGCGGCACATCCTTGGTGTCGTCGAACATCAGGCCGTTGCCGGGCAACTCCACCATGCTGGCGGGCGGGAAGGTGCCGAAGCCGAGCTTCACGTAGGGATTACCCGGGTCCATCGCGATGATGCCGTCGACGTTGAACTGGTAGTTGTAGGTGTCGGGATTAAGCGGACCGACCGTGACCGCCCAGATGCCGTTGGCATCCTTGGTCATCGGGTGATCCTTGCCGTCGATTTCGCCGCGAAGGATGACGCTCTGGGCGTTGTTGGCGCGGAAGCGGAACGTGATGGTCCGGTCCTTCGTGTTCACCTCGGGTGAGACCACGGCCGCGCCGCCGCGGGCGCTGCCCGTGGCAAGCCCGGCACCACCGGCACCAACACGGCCGGCCGCGCCGCCAGCGGCAGCCGCCGGGGCCGGAGCAGCCGCGGGGGCTTGGGCCAGCATTTGAAGGGAGGACAGGCCGAGGACGGTGCTGAAGCCCAGCGCCAGCAGGCGCCGTGTCTTCGAGTAACGCGGGGTATCTAACGTAGGTGTCATGTTCATAGGGGAAATGGGGTAAACTGCGCCTGATGCTACAGACCGGGGGAACACCGGTCTTGCACCTCGGTGACGGTCCTTGGTCAAACGGTGCCAGTGCCCACGGCGGCGTGCAAGCCAAGTGACAACTCCAGCCCGGCGGGGCGCTGGGCGCCCCTCGGGCCTCGCCAAGCAAAACCGCCTTTCCCCAAAGGAGAAAGGCGGTTGTAAAACTGGTGCACCCGTAGGGAGTCGAACCCCAAACCTTCTGATCCGTAGTCAGACGCTCTATCCAATTGAGCTACGGGTGCGTGAGTGAGGGCAAAACGAAGCAAGCATTGGCGCCGCAGGGCAAGAGAGAATTTCAATCCCGCGACGAGAGCCGCCAGTCCACCAGGCCGAGCTGCATCAGTTTCCTGCCCTGAAAGAAGTTCCAGCGCATCTCAACCGCCATATCGATGGGCGTGCCGACCGGCGGGACGCGATCCGACATCTTCCACGCCACCCCGAACAGCCGCCGGCCATCACCATTCTCGAACGAGAAACGGAAGTGCTCGCCCTTAAAAACCTCCGGTCGCTGCCGCAGCAGCACACCGCGCACACCGAAGACGGGTTCGGAGTTGCCCTGACCAAAGGGATGCAGGGCCTCGACCTCCATCAGCAGTTCCTCGGTCACCTGCTCCGGGGTCAGCCAAACCGCAAGATTGAGCGACGGCTCGGCCCGGCCGCCGCCAGTATGCCGGTGCACGGCCTCGGCGAAGCAGGACCGGAATGACTCCAAGTTGCCCTTCGTCACGGCGATGCCGACCGCCATCGGGTGCCCGCCCCAGCTGGCAAGCAGGGCACGGCACGTGCCCAGCACCTCGACCAGGTTGACGCCCTCGATGCTGCGGCCCGAACCCTTGGCCAACTCGCCCTCGTTGCCCAGCACCACGCAGGGCCGGTGATATTTGCGCGAGATCCGGCCGGCCACGATCCCGACCACGCCCGGATGCCACTCGTCCCCGTAAAGCACGATGCCGGCCGCGTCCGTGTACAGGGTTTCAACCATGCGCTCGGCCTGTTCGGTGATCAGGCGCTCGATGTCCTGCCGCTCGCGGTTGAAGGAATCCAGTTGGAGTGAAACCTCGGTGCAATAAGCCGCATCCTCGCTAAGCAGCAGCTCGACCGAGACCGCCGCATCACCCAACCGGCCGGAGGCGTTGATCCTCGGTCCAAGGCGGTAGGAGATGTCGACGGGCCGGATGTCCTGCCCGTGGTGGATCCCCGCCACCTCCATCAGCGCCCGGATGCCGGGCCGCGGATTTTCCTGCAGGATCCTCAGGCCGTGCCGCGCCAGGATGCGGTTTTCGCCGCGGAGCGGGACAAGGTCGGCCACCGTGCCCAAGGCGACGAGATCGAGATAATCCCGCAACCGGATGGCCGCGGCGGCCGGGTCGCCCTTGGCCCGCAGGTGCTTGAGCAGGGCATGCGCGAGTTTGAAAACCAGACCAACCGTGCAGAGATCGCGCGTGCCGTCGGTTTCCCCACCCGCCGAGACATGCGGGTTCACCAGCAGACCCGCGGTAATGTTTTCCTTCGCCCGATGATGGTCCACCACCACCACGTCCACGCCTTGGGCCATGAGATAGGCGGTCTCCTCCTGGGAATTGGTGCCGCAGTCCAGCGCGATGAAAAGGCCCGGCTTCCCCTGCTCCAGCGCCCGGTCGATGGCGCTGCGCGAAAGCCCGTAACCGTCCTCCGACCGCCGCGGCACCACAAAACGCGGACTCGCGCCCAACCGGCGCAGCACACTCACCAGCAGGGTCGTGCTCGTGACGCCGTCGACGTCGTAGTCACCCAGCACCACGATCGCCTCACGGCGCTCGATCGCGAGGGCCAGACGGGTCGCCGCGGCCTCCATGTTGGGCAGGGCAAAGGGATCGGCGACATCCGCCAACTTCGGCTCGAGGAAAACCTCCGCCCCCGCGGAATGCGTCACACCCACGCGCAGGAGCAACTCGGCCAGCACCGCGCTGACCCGGGCCTCACGGCCCAGACGGTCGACCTCGGCCGGCGATTGCGGACTGTGAATCCAACGCATTTTCAAAAAAATCCCAACGCCCAAAAGCCGAACTCCAAATCAGGAAGCCGGACCTTGCGTCACCCGGCCGTCCCAAAGCCACACCTGAAAGCCCCGGAGGCCGTTGGCATTTCCGGGAGCTTTGGCGCTTGGACCCTTGGCGGTTTGGAGTTTTGGAACCGTTACTCCGACGCCTTGCTGGCGCCCTGCCACTCGTAGCGCGGCGCGATGTCGGCGTGGGCCTCGACGTGCTTCCGGTCACCCTTGTGCCACCAGTAGAAGACCTGGGCGGCGATGAAGATCGCGGAGAACGTGCTGGTGACGATGCCGACGAGGAAGGCGAACGAGATCTCGCGCAGGATACCGCCGCCGAAGAGGTACAGCGACAGGGCGGCGAGAAACGTGGTCGAGGCGGTCATGATCGTGCGGGCGAAGACCTTGTTGATCGCGGAATTGACGACATCGCGCAGCGAGCCGGTCGGGTTAAGCTTCAGCTCCTCCCGGATGCGGTCGAAGACGACGACGGTCTCGTTGATCGAGTAGCCCGCGATACACAGGATCGCCGCGACCATCGGGGCGGAGAACTGGTTGCCGAACATCACGAAGATGCCGATCGTCATCAGGATGTCGTGCAGCGACGAGAACATCGCGCCGACGCCGAACCCGAACTCAAAGCGGAAGGCGATGTAGATCAGGATGGCCAACATCGAGAGGCCGACGGAGAGGAGGGCATTCAGCTCGATCTCCTTGCCGATCGAGGCACCGATGGTGTTCACTCCCTCGCTCTTCAGACCGGCCTGCGGAAATTGCTTCTGGAGGGCGGTGACCAAGCCGGACGACTTGCCCACCTCGGTTTCAATGCGGAGCTGCTCCGAGCCACCGCCGAGGGCGCTCGTGTAGGTGGGATTGATTTCCTTCAACCCCTGCGTGGCCGCGACCGAGCGGATCTGGCCCGGATCAAGGCGCTGCGTGTAGCTGAGGGTGACGACGTCGCCGCCGGCGAAATCGATGCCGTAGATCGCCTTGCCCTTGTAGGCGACGACCCCGAGGCCGATCAGCAC
>CAIYFD010000041.1 GCA_903925425.1 uncultured Opitutia bacterium
CAAACCATCGCCCGCCTGCGGGCCCCGGGCGGCTGTCCCTGGGACCAAGAGCAGACCCACGGCACGCTCGTGCGCTGCCTGATTGACGAGGTCAGCGAGTTGATCGACACCATCGACCGGCTCGACCTGCCGCACATGCGCGAGGAGCTCGGCGATGTGCTCATCCAAGTGGTCTTCCACGCCCAGCTGGCGGAGGAGGCCGGGAAGTTTAATTTGGAAGACGTCGCCCGCGAAGTGAACGAGAAGCTGATCCGCCGGCATCCCCATGTGTTTGGCGACGGCAAGCTGGAGACGACCGAGCAGGTGCTCGTGCAGTGGGAGCAGATCAAGGCCAAGGAGGGCAAGGCCCCGCCCGCCGGCGTGTTCAAGGACCAGCCCCCGCGGCTGCCCTCCCTGATGTTCGCCGAGGCGATCTGGAAGCAGATGGAGAAAAAGCAGCTGCCGGTGGCCGGCCTGGTCGACACCGCGCAGGTCGAGGCCTTGGGCAAACATCTCACCGAGGAGACCCTCGGCCGGATGCTGTTCGAGATCGCCGCCGCCTGCCGGGCCAAAGGCCTCGATCCCGAGGGCGCCCTGCGTTTGCACACGAGTCGTTTGATGGCGCAGGTCGAGCAGCGCGTGAAAGCAGAAGCCAAGCCGGCTTAACCACCATTGCCCGGATGACACGGATCCTGCCCCAGCTGTGATATCCGTGGTGAAATGCTTCCTTGTTCGTCCCCATGCCGCGCCCTGAATCCCGCCAGCCTCCGCCGGAGGTGCTCGCCGCGTGGTGGACGCCCTTCGAGGAATACCTCGCGGGCGAGCGACGCTACTCCGCCTACACGGTGCGCAATTACCGGCAGGCTTTTGCGGATTTCTATCTCTGGCTGAAGGCCCGCGGGCTGTGGGATGACGGCCTGGCCGAGCTGACGCCGCGCGACCTGCGTGACTGGGTGATTGAGCGGCAACGGCCCCTCGATGGCCTGCCCGCGCTCGATCGCCGCACACTGCACAATCACGCCTCGGGTGTGCGGGCCTTGTTCCGCTACTGGCGGCGGGAGGGCCGGCTCACTCTCAACCCGCTGGCCGGTGTGCCGATGCCGAAGCTGGAGAAGCGCCTGCCGCAGTTCCTGACCGAGGAACAGATGCGCCTCCTGCTGACCGGGCCGCAGCGCCTCCTGCAAAACGAGAGCCTCGATCCCTTCACGGCCTGGCGCGACCGGCTCGTCATGGAGCTGCTCTACGGCGCCGGGCTGCGCGTGAGCGAACTGGTCGCGCTGAACTTTGGTGACGTCGAGCCGGGGAGCGGCGTGGCGCGCGTGCTGGGCAAGGGCCGGAAGGAACGGCTGTGTCCGATCGGCCGCGTGGCACTGGCCGTCTTGCAGAAGTTTCGTGCGGAGTTCCGGCCCGATGCCACCGAGCGCTCGGCGGTCCTGCCGGCCAAGGAGAAGGGTGGGCGGATGACGGTCCGGGCGGTGCAGCTCATGTTGAAGCGCTACCTCGCGCTCGCCGAATTGCCGCTCGATCTGACGCCGCACAAGCTGAGGCACAGCTACGCGACGCACCTGCTGAATGGCGGCGCGGACCTGCGCCTCGTGCAGGAACTGCTCGGCCACGCCAGTCTCGCGACCACCCAGGTTTACACCCATGTCAGCATTGCCCGCCTGAAGGACATCTACAACAAGGCCCACCCGCGGGCGTGAGGGGCGGCTTTGCAGCCCGACATGGTGACAAGGGGAGGGCGTGACTGGGAGACCCAAGGTCTTTGCCCCCACGTCCCCCAGTCACATGGGCACCCCGTCGAGATGGATCACGCCCCGGCCAGGGCGTTCGTCCGGTTGAGGTGTTCCTCACCGGTGTACTTCAGCGACTGCTCGTCGGCGTGGTAACTGGAGCGCACGAGCGGGCCGCTCTCGACGACGCCCAGGCCGGCCGCGAGGCCGAACTCTTTCCAGCGGGCGAATTCCTCGGGGGTCACCCAGCGGGAAATCGGGAGATGCTTGGCCGAGGGCTGGAGGTACTGGCCGATCGTGAGGATGTCGGTCCGGTCGGCGGCGATGTCGCGGAGCGTTTGCTCGATCTCGGCCTGCTCCTCGCCGAGTCCGAGCATGATGCCGGTCTTGGTGATGAAGCCGCGGGACTTGGCATGGCGCAGCACCTCGCGCGAGCGGTCGTAGCGGGCCTGCACGCGCACCGGGCGCTGGAGGCGCTCCACGGTTTCGAGGTTGTGGTTGAAGATGTCGGGCTTGGCGTCGAGCACGGTGTCCACGTGCTCCAGCTGGCCCTTGAAGTCGGGCACGAGCACCTCGATGGCGGTGGCCGGGTTGCGATGGCGCACCGCGCGGATGGTGGCGGCCCAGACGGAGGCTCCGCCGTCGACCAGCTCGTCGCGGGCGACGCTGGTGATCACGCAATGCTTCAGGCCCATCTTCGCGACGGCCTCCGCCACGCGGGCCGGCTCGCCGAGGTCGAGCTCCGTGGGGCGGCCGGTCTCGATCGCGCAGAAGTTGCAGGAGCGCGTGCAGATGTTGCCGAGGATCATCACCGTCGCCGTGCCGCGCGACCAGCACTCGCCCAGGTTGGGGCACTGCGCGCTCTGGCAGACCGTGTGCAGTTGATGGGTGTCCACGAGCTGCCGCACGGCCTGGTAGCCGGGGCCGCCGGGCAGCTTGGCCCGGAGCCAGGAAGGTTTGCGCGTGGTGTCCATCAAGGCGTCCAGCGAAGCGGCTGCGCCGCGGAAAACAATCCCGCATTAAGGCCTCGGACCGATCGGTCGGATCCGTCGGATCGGTCCGATCTTGCCCCGGGTGGCAGGGCCGCGGCTGCCGGGGCTCCGCCCTTGAAAATCCGTTTGCCCAGCGGGCGGGGGCAGAACACGGTCACCGGTTCCATGAGCGAGACTCCCCCCGATATCAGCCACGACCAGCACGCCGTCCGCCGGCAAAAGCTCGCCGAGATGCGCGCGGGAGGCTTCGACCCGTTCCGCGCCAGCGTGGCGACAACCCACTTCTCGACGGAGGCCAAGGCGCTGTATGTCGAGGGGCAGGATTACGCCCAGACCGTGACCGTGGCGGGGCGCCTGGTGACCTTCCGCGTGCAGGGCGGCAGTTCGTTCGTGAAGATCCAGGACCAGCAGGGCCAGATCCAGCTGTACTTGAAGAAGGACGTGCTCGGCGAGGAACGCTACGGCGTGTTCAAGAAGTCCCTCGACCTCGGCGACATCATCGGCGTCACGGGAACCCTCTTCAAGACGAAGACCGGCGAGATCACCGTGCGGGCCGACGCGTTCACGCTGCTTTCCAAGGCCCTGCGTCCGTTGCCCGAGAAGTGGCACGGCCTGAGTGATCCGGAGCAGGTCTACCGCCAGCGTTACCTCGATCTGATCGTGAACGAGGAATCCCGGAAGCGGCTGATGATCCGCCCGAAGATTGTCTCGCATATCCGGCGTTTTCTCGAGGAGCGGCTTTTCCTCGAGGTTGAGACCCCGGTGCTGCAGAGCGTGGCCGGCGGCGCGGCGGCGCGGCCGTTTCAGACGCACCACAACGCCCTCAACACCGACTTCGTCCTCCGCATCTCGCTCGAGCTCTACCTCAAGCGTTTGCTCGTCGCCGGCTACGACCGGGTGTTCGAGATCGGCCGCAATTTTCGCAACGAGGGTCTCTCGCGGAAGCACAATCCGGAGTTCACCATGCTCGAGGTCTACCAGGCCTACAGCGACCACCGCGGCATGATGACGCTGATCCGCGACCTGCTCACGACCCTCTGCCGCGATGTGCTGGGCACCTCCAAGATCAAGCACGCCGCCAGCGGGCAGGACATCGACTTCGGCGCCCCGTGGCGCGAGGTGGCGTACAAGGACCTGATTCGCGAGGCGACCGGCGATGCCGACTGGTTCAGCCGTTCCAAGGATGAGCACGCCGCCGGCGCCGCGAAGCTCGGGCTCTTCGTCGATTCCAAGTGGGAGGATTTTGAGATCACCAACGAGATCTTCTCGAAGAAGATCGAGCCGAACCTGATCCAGCCGACCTTCGTGCTGAATTTGCCGAAGGAACTCTGCCCGCTGGCCAAGATCAACCAGCAGGATCCCACGACGATCGACGTGTTCGAACTCGTCATCGGCGGCATGGAGATCGCCCCGGCCTACTCCGAGCAGAACGATCCCGACGTGCAGCGCCAGATGTTCGAGGCGCAGGCGGGCGAGGAGAAGCAGAACATCGACGAGGATTTCCTGCTCGCGCTCGAGTACGGCATGCCGCCGGCCGGTGGCATGGGGGTCGGCATCGACCGCCTCTGCATCCTGCTCACCGGTGCCGAGAGCATCCGCGACGTGATCCTGTTCCCGCAGCTCAGGCCGGCCGCCGCGGCTGCCGCGGAGGCATGAGGCGGGAGGTGGGAGGCATGAGGCCGGACGCGTTATTCGACTGGCTCGACCTTCGGCCTCCCGCCTCCCACCTTCAGCCTTAAACATGCCTTGGTACCTCTACCTCGCCTTGAAGCAGCTGTTCCCCACGGGGCGGCGGTTTCCGTTCTTCACGGCGATCTCAATCCTCGGGGTGGCGCTCGGCGTGGCGCTGCTGGTGGTCTCGACGAGCGTGATGGCGGGCTTCGGTCACGAGATCCGGCGGATGATCGTGGACACGCAGGGTGACGTGCAGGTCCGGGCCGACGGCTTGGTCGCCGATTCGGCTGGTCTTGCGGCGACGGTGGCGAAGGTTCCCGGGGTGGTGGCGTCGACGCGTTTCGCGGCCGGCTTGGTGCAGGTGCGCTTCGGGGATAAGCGTCTTTATCCGACCCTGCAGGGTGTGGATATCGAGCACATCAACGGAGTCATTCCTTTGGATTCATACCTCCGTCGCGCCACTCTGGACGACCTCGACGACGACTCGGTCTTCCTTGGTATCAAACTTTACGACCTGTTGGGGGCCAGTATTGGCGAGAGCATCGATGTTTTCTCTCCCATGCTGCTGGATGATTCCCGTGCCGATGTGGTGACCCTGCCGCGCAGCCTCAAGATTCGCGGGGTGTTGGAAATCGGGCATCAGGCCCTCGATGAATCGACGCTCTTGGTGACGATGCGAACGATGCAGGATATCTATAAACTGGGCGGCGCGACGAAGGGGCTGAACCTGAAGCTCGCCGACAACGAGGATCCCGATGCGGCGGCCCGGCGGATCAATGCCGTGTTGCCGCCGGGAGTGCACGCCGCCTCCTGGCTCACCAATAATCAGGACTTCCTGTCCATCCTGCAGCTCGAGAAGAACATGATTTTCATCCTGCTGCTCTTCATTGTCATCGTCGCCGGATTTTCGGTCACGAGTTCGCTCCTGATCTCGGTGGTGCGTAAAACCCGCGAAATCGGCTTACTCGGCGCACTCGGGGCAAATCCGCGGCAGGTGGCGGCATGCTTCTGCTTCCAGGGCTTAATCATTGGCCTTGGCGGCACGGTTGCCGGTCTCGCGCTCGGCCTCGGCACTCTGCACTACCGCAATGCAATCATCACGGTTTTCACAAAACTGACCGCCTCACGGGAAGCCATGGACCGCTTTTACCAGTTCAGCCAGTTACCGTCTTGGACGACGACTTCGGATCTCGTGCTGATCGTCAGCTGCTCCGTGGTCATTTCCACCCTGGCGGGACTGCTGCCGGCGTGGCGGGCCGCGAAACTCAAACCCGTGGAGGCACTACGGAGCGAGTGATCGCTCCGAACGCCCAACGCCGAACGCTCAACTCTCATCGCCCAAGTACAGACCGGACATGGCTATAACTGGACAAGATTCCGACCACTTGAGCGTTGAGCGTTCAGCGTTGAACGTTGGGAGTTCGCCCGGAGCTGTGCTCCGGGCCTCCGGCCTGAAGAAGTCGTACCTCAGCGGCGATCGCCGCATCGAGGTGCTCGGTGGCGTGGATCTCGCGGTGATGGCGGGCGAGAGCGTGTGCATCCGCGGTGAATCCGGCTCCGGCAAGTCGACGCTGCTCAACCTCCTCGCCGGGCTCGATGCGCCGGACGAAGGCTTGGTTGAGTGGGAGGGGACGGAGGCGACGGCCGACCGGCGGGCCCGCCATCTCGGGATGGTGTTCCAATCCTTTTACCTGATCCCGGAGCTCGACGCCCTGCAGAACGTGCTCATGGCGGCGCGCATGCTTGGGGTCCCGGGTGCGGCGGAGCGGAAGCGGGCCGCGGAGCTGCTGGCGCGCGTGGGCCTGGCGGAGCGGACGTCGCATCTGCCGAACCAGCTCTCGGGCGGCGAGCGCCAGCGCGTCGCCGTGGCGCGGGCGCTGATGAATGCGCCGCGGCTCGTGCTGGCGGATGAACCGACTGGCAACCTCGACGAACGCACGGGCGACGCGGTGGTGGATCTTCTGCTCGGTGTTTGCCGCGAGACCGGCACGGCGCTGGTGCTGGTGACGCACAACGCGGCCCACGCGGCCAAGGCGGGTCGCGCGCTCTTCCTGCACGGCGGAAGATTCGCCTGACACCCTGTAAGGCAGACCCGCT
Source organism: uncultured Opitutia bacterium (assembly GCA_903925425.1). GTDB lineage: Bacteria > Verrucomicrobiota > Verrucomicrobiia > Opitutales > Opitutaceae > CAIYFD01. The sequence goes on from CAIYFD010000041.1 coordinate 6,476, forward strand.
TGGTCGGCTGGGTTGATCCACGGGTGGACCGCGCAACGCCCAACGTTCAACGTCGACGCGAGGAAGGCTCGATTTGCAGGGGCCGCATTTCGGCGTTCAGCGTTGGACGTTCAGTGTTCGGCGTTATGTTTCCATCCGCCCGCGCTCCGTTGTTGCCCAGCGCCTTCCGGGATCCACACTCGCGCCCATGTCTTCCCCAAAGATTCGCTGCGGCGTGGCCGGGGTCGGTTCGCTCGGCCAGCATCATGCGCGCATCTACGCGTCGCTCCCGGGCGCCGAGCTCACCGGCATCTTCGAGAGCGACAACGCGCGCGCCGCGGAAATCTGCGCCCGGTACAAATGCCAGCGCTTCGCCACGCTCGCGGAACTCGGCGCGGCGTGTCAGGCGGTCTCGGTCGTGGTGCCGACGGACCGCCATGCCGAGGTCGCCCTCCCGTTGCTCGCGCAGGGCTGCCATCTTTTGATCGAGAAACCGCTCTGCGCCTCGCTTGAGGAGGCAGAGCAGGTGCTGGCGGCGGCGCAGAAAGCCGGCCGGCTGGTGCAGGTCGGGCATGTCGAGCATTTCAACCCGGTGATGACCTTCCTCGAAAAGGCGATCAGCCATCCGAAGTACATTACCTCCGAGCGCCTCGCGCCTTATCAGGTGCGAGGCACCGAGGTCGGTGTGGTGCTCGACCTGATGATTCACGACATCGGCATCGTGCTGGCGCTGGTGAAGTCGCCGATTCGACGCATCGACAGCGTGGGCCTGAGCGTGCTTTCGAAGACAGAGGACATTGCCAATGCGCGCATCGAGTTCGAGAACGGCGCCGTGGCCAACCTCAGTGCCAGCCGGATGAGCCTGAAGAAGTGCCGCGAGATCCGGGTCTTCCAGGACAACGCCTATCTCTCGCTCGATTTCATGAACCAGACGGGCCACCTCGTGAAGAAGAGCGACCTCATTGCCTACGGCCTGAAGCTCAAGGTTGGCCTCGCGAAGGCCGGCGACGCCAGCTCGGTGCCCGTGACGGAGATCCCGATCGAGAAGGGCGAGCCGCTGGCCATCGAGCTGGCGCACTTCGTCGACAGCGTGACCCGGGCCCAGGAGCCGAAGGTCGGTGCGGCGCTCGGCAAGTCCGCGCTCGAGGTGGCGATCACCGTGACGGAGCAGATCCGCCGCGCGGGGGCGAAATAGAAATCCGCTCAGGCAACGCTTAACGCTTAACTCTTAACTTCGAACGCCCAAGTGAAGACGATTCTGACCGCTGGCTTTTCCGGATGGTTGAACGTTACGCGTGCAGCGTTGGGCGTTGAGCGTTTCCGCCATGAGTGAGGTGATGCTTCCGCCCCCCGCCGCCGGTACGGTGGACCTGCTGATCGTCGCGGCCGAGCACTCGGGCGACGAACATGCGGGGCGGATGCTGCGCGAGCTTCTGGCCGACCGGCCGGAATTGAAGGTTTGCGCGCTGGGCGGCGCCCGGTTGCAGACGGCCGGGGCGCAATTGCTCCGCGATCTCACCGCGCAGTCGGACCTCGGCATCGCCGTGATCGCGAAGATTTTCTATTACCGGGCGCTGATTGACGCGATCGTGGACTGGATCGGGCGGCACCGGCCGAAGGCGGTCTGCTTGGTGGACTCGTCGGCTCTCAACCTGCGGATCGCCCGGGGGCTGTTCGAGCGCGGCTACTCTGCCAAGGTGGGCGGACCGACCAAGACGTTGTATTATATCAGCCCGCAGATCTGGGCGTCGCGGGCCGGGCGGCGCTTCGAGATGGCGAAACATCTCGACGGACTCGCCGCGATCTTTCCGTTCGAACCGGCCGTCTATGCCGACACGTCGCTCCCGGTGGAGTTTGTGGGCCATCCCTTCGTGGCGCCCGACTATGTCGCGCCCGTGGCCTATGATCCGGCGGGTCCGGTGCTGCTGCTGCCGGGCAGCCGGCGTGGGGCGGTCGCGCGGATTTTTCCGGCGCTGCTGGACGGATTCAAGGCGTGGAGCGGAGGCCGCGAGGCGGTCGTGCTCCATCCGGGCGACGAGATTGAGGCCGTGCTCCGCGCGGCCCACCCGCCGACGGGTGTGACGCTGCGCCGCACGGGCGAGGGCGCCCCGGCGGCCGCTTCGGCCGTGCTGACCTCCAGCGGAACGATGTCCCTCCACTGCGCCCTCGCCGGCATCCCGGGGGCGATCGCCTACCGGACCGACCTGCTGACCTACTGGATTGGCCGCAGTCTGGTGAAGGTGCCGTATCTCGGGATCTCGAATCTCCTGCTGAAGGAGCCGATGTACCCGGAATACCTGCAGGGCGCGGCGACGCCGGCGGCGCTGGCGTCGGAGTTGAAAGCGTGCGTGACGGACCGGGCGCGGATCGTGCGCACCGCCGAGCAAGCAGCACGGCTGCGGGGCCTGCTGGGCGGGCGCAACCACGGCACGGCGGCCGGGTGGCTGGCGGGCAATTTATTTTAGTTAAGCAGCCTGATTTCTTGGTCGTTACTCCTGATCCCACCCAGTCGAACCGTTACAGATCTCCATGGCTTCCCCAGATTTTCCTGGCTTCAAGCGGTTTTACCCCCGGCTGACCACGCTGCTGGTGCTGGGGGTCGGGATCGCCCTGACGCTTACGAGCTGGATGATCGTTCGCAACGAACTGCGCCGCGGCGAGAGTGCGCGGTTCGACCGGCTGAGGGACCGGGTGGCGACGGGCACCGCGGATCGTTTTCGGAACGTGGAGCAGGCCCTCTATGCCGCGCGGGCGCTCGTGGAACGCCGCGCCGAGGTTTCGCATGCCGACTGGGCGGATTTCGTCCGGCAGATGGACCGCTTTTTCGACCGTCAGGTCGTGGGGCTTGGGTTCATCGAGCGCGTGGACCGCTCGGCCTTGGGTGAACTCGAGGCCCGCATCCGGGCCGACGGCTTTCCGGGCTTTGCCGTGCAACGCGATGGCACCCTGCCGCAGGCCTATGTGGTGACCCACTTGGAACCCCGCGCGGCCAACGAGGCGGCACTCGGACTCGACATCGGGGCGGGCAACACGCGCCGGATGGCCGCGGAGCGTGCCATGCAAACGGGGCAGCCTGCGATCTCGGGCCGCATCCAGCTGGTGGCGCCGGATGCGAATGTCGCGGGGAGTCTGATGCTGCTGCCGGTTTATCGTGGCGGCCTGGTGCCGCCGACCGAGGCGGAGCGCGTAACGGCACTGCGCGGCTGGGTCTATGCGTCCATCCGCGCGGACCTGCTCATGGCGGGGGTGGGCGACGCGGCTCAAGGGCTGATGGACTTGGAAGTTTTCGACGGCACCGCGGCGAATTCCGACACGCTCATCTATGATTCGAACAGCTCCGCGATGATGCTGGATTCGCATTGGCCGATCTCCGGGGGCGACACGCTGGCCGGCGAGGCCGTCCTGCCGCTCTATGACCGGACCTGGACATTGCGGATGCACACGCTCCCGGCTTTCGAGAGCGCGGCAACGCGGCAGCTGCCGTGGTTCCTGCTGGGGAGCGGGCTGGTGTGTACGCTTTTCGGGACTGGCTTTTGCTGGGTTCTGGTGAATTCGCGGGCGCGGGCGCTGGGCGTGGCCGACCGCATGACTTCGGACTTGCGCCAGGCCGAAACCCAGGCGGCCCGGCTGGCTGCCGTGGCGAGGCACGCCACCATGTCCGTCGTGCTGATGGACGTCCAGTGGCGGATCGAATGGGTGAACGAGAGTTTTGTCCGCCTTTTCGGCTATTCGGCGGAAGAGGTCACGGGACGCCGCCCGAGTGAAGTGCTCCACGGTCCCGCGACCTCGGAGGAGACGCTCGCCACGCTCAACCGCGAGCTCAAGGCGGGCCGCTCGTTCCGCGGCGAGCTCCTCAACTATACCAAGGCCGGGGACGCCCGCTGGTTGGAACTCGACGTGCAGCCGGTACGCGACTCCGGCGGTGCGATCACCGGTTACATGGGCCTGCAGATCGACATCACCGAGCGCAAGCGGCAGTCCGAGGAGTTCCGGCGCGCGATGGAAGC
>CAIYFD010000042.1 GCA_903925425.1 uncultured Opitutia bacterium
ATTGTCCGAAGTCGACGGCCCGGCCGGGCGCATCGAGCGAGATGTAGCGGACAATATCGCGCAGGTCGGCGCGGGCCGACGGCGTGAGCGCTAGCTGATGACCCATGACGGCAACTCGCGCTCGACCTGTTCCAGCGGGATACGTTCGCCCCGGTCCAGCTCGGCCAGACCCTGGCGCACCCCGGCAACGAACTCGATCTCGCGGGCCACGTCGTGAAGCGTGGCATCGTCGGGCAGCTTCTGCAGCAGGTCGGCGACAATTTGCTTGGTGCTCACGGGCAAAACGATGGTTTGGGACGGTGAAAGTTTCAAGGGACAACTCCCTCGCGGACGGTGCTCGGGTGAATCGGAGATACTGAACGGAGCGGCCGCTGCATCATGGCTGCGGAGTGAGATGGGCATGATTTGGTCCATACCTCCCTATAACGCAGAAAATGGCCCCAATCTTTCACCCAATCTCAAAATCATTGGGATCCGGTTTTAACCGCAGATTGCGCAGATTAACGCAGATGGTTCGAACGTAGGGCTGGCTCGCCGAGCCAGCCGCGATGATTCCGGATTGTGGCACAAAGAGACGCAGAGGACACCGAGGGCGGAAGGGACGGAGTTCCGAACCACCCACCCATGTAGGGCTCCGTGCTCTCCGTGTCTCTGTGTGCCAACCATTCGTCCCCGCTCAGAAGATCCGCTCGGGCACGTTCACGATGTCCCCCGGAAGGATCGTGGGGGCGTCGGTTATCGGCCTGCGCCGCTCTTCGAGCTATGCAGGCCACGGTCGCGGCCGGCTCGTCCTACGTCGCTCTTCAAGCTACGCAGGACACAGTCGACCCAGCCCTGCCTTTCCAATCTGCCCTCGGTCCTCCGCCCTCGGGCCGCGTTTCGCGGCCCTATCCGGCCTGCGCCGGGAAACAGATCCGGCTCACGGCCTCGTCGAAGTTCGCCGCGCCCTGCACGATCTCGATCTCGAGGCGCAGGTAGCACACCGGCAGCGGAAAGGTCTGCGTAGCGTCGATCCGCACTGCGTCCTTTTCTGTCGTCACGAGACATTCCGCGCCCTGCTTCTGCGCCAGCTCGAACAGGCCGTTGATGTCGTCCTGCGTGTAGCGGTAGTGATCAAGGTAACGCTCGCGGGCCATGATCAGAGCGCCGAGGTCGCGCAGGAACTTCTCAAAGCTCTCGGGTGTCGCGATGCCCGAGAAGGCCACGACCTTGCGGCCCTTGAGCCAGGCGAGCGGCATCCGGCCGCCGTCGCTCCCCACCGCCTCACCCAGCCGCTGCAGGTACTGCGGGCGGTGCGCGCATTCGATCACGTCCACGCCCGGATTGTGCTGCTGGATCAGCGCCTCGAGCTCCATGTCGCGCCGGCCGTTGGACTTCGTCAGGAAAACGTAGCTGGCGCGCTTCAGGTGGGTGATCGGCTCGCTCAGGATGCCGCGCGGCAGCATGTGGCCGTTGCCAAAGGGATTGGTCTTGTCGACCAGCAGCAGGTTGAGCCGGCCCTTGAGCGGCAGGTACTGGAAACCGTCGTCAAGGATCAGGGTGTCACAGCCGAACTGCTTGATCGCGTAGGCCCCGGCCTTCACGCGGTCCTTGTCCACCACCACGACCACGCCGGGCAGGTTGCGCGCGAGCATGTAGGGCTCGTCACCGGCCTGCTCGCTGTCGAGCAGCACAGTCGTCCCGTCGCTCACCACGCGCGGCGGCGGCTCCGCGGTGTGGGTGATCCGGAACCACCACTTCTTCCAGAACGGCGGGGCCTTGCTCTTGTAGCCGCGGCTGAGGATCGCGACCTTGCGCCCGCGATGCTGGAGCGCCCGGGCGAAGGTTTCCACGACCGGAGTCTTGCCGGTGCCGCCGACGGTGAGGTTGCCCACCACGACCACGAGGCAGCCGAGCGGCTGATCGTGCAGGATCCGGTGGCGGTAGAGCCAGGTGCGCAGCTGCACCACCCCGCTGAAAATGAAGGATAACCCCTGCAGGAACGCCCCGTAGAGGGTCGAGATCGCGTCCTCCCGGCGTCCCAGAATTACATCCACCGTGTATAGCTCGAGGGAGTTTATCTTCTTCTGGAGCCAGGACATGGTTGCGCCGGCAATGAAGGTTGACGCGTCCGGCCGCGTAAACTGTTTTCCTCCCTCCAACGCCGCCACCATGAGCTACAAACTCTTCATCCCCGGTCCCATCGCTGTTTCGGAAAAAACGCTGCGCGCCATGGCCCAGCCCATGATCGGTCACAGGAGCGCCGACTTCGTGGCCCTGTACCAGTCCCTCCAGCCCGGCCTGCAGGAGCTGATGTACACCAAGGATCCGGTCTATCTCTCGACCAGCAGCGCCTGGGGCGTGATGGAGGGTTCCCTCCACAACGTCGTGGCCAAGAAAGTGCTCAACTGCATGAACGGCGCGTTCTCCGACAAGTGGAACGACGTCGCCCTGCGCGACGGCAAGCAGGCCGGCGCCCTCAAGTTCGAATGGGGCCAGCCGATCGACCCAGAGGCGGTCCGCCAGGAGCTCGCCACCGGCGCGTACGACGCGATCACCATCATCCACAACGAGACCTCGTGCGGCTGCATGAGCGACCTCCCCGCGATCATGAAGGTCGTGCGCGAGTTCCCCGACGTCATCTCGATCATCGATACCGTCAGCTCGCTCAGCGCGATGCCGATCAAGAAGGACGAACTCGGCATCGACGTGCTGATCAGCGGCTCGCAAAAGGCCTTGGCCATGCCCCCGGGCCTGTCGTTCCTCTCCGTCTCGCAGCGCGCGCTCGACCGCGCCGCCAAGCTCTCGAACCGCGGCTACTATTTCGACTACCTCGAGTTCCAGAAGAACCACGAGGCGGGCATGACCCCGAGCACGCCGGTGATCCCGCTCTTCTACGCGCTCAAGTCGAAGCTCGAGGACATCAAGGCCGAAGGCCTGGAGAACCGTTACGCCCGCCACGCGCGCCTCAACCAGGCGGTCCGCGATTTCATCTTCAGCAAGGGCTTCAAGCTCTTCCCGAAGGAGGGCTACGGCTCGGTCACACTCAACTGCTTCGCCAACACCGTCGGCATCAACGTCGCCGCCTGGAACAAGATCCTCAAGACGAAGCACCAGCTCGTGATCGACGGCGGCTACGGGAAGCTGAAGGAAAAAACCTTCCGCATCTCGAACATGGGCGACGAGACCGACGCGTCGATTGCCTCGCTGATCAAGTCACTCGACTCCGCCCTCGCCGAGACGCCCAAGGCCGCCTGATCGGCGGCCTTGCCAGAGGGCGGACGGCGGAGGACTGATCCGAGGTAGGGCTGACTCGGTGAGTCAGCCGCGATTCATGCCGCGTCCGTCATGGACACAGGCTTGAACCGTCCGACGGTTCGACCGAAGGTGGGCGATCCCATGCGCCTGTTTCGCCTGAGCCTGCTGCTTTGCCTCGTTGGCGCATTCGCG
>CAIYFD010000043.1 GCA_903925425.1 uncultured Opitutia bacterium
AAGCAAACCCAGTGGGTACCAACCCGCTTCTCCGCAGACTACATGGACGAATCCGCCCCGCCGTCGAATCCTTCGCCGGATTTCAACAAACTCGACCTGTCCCAGCTCCAAAGCTTCAGCTTTGGAACCCAGTGGACCCAGGACAAATCCGCCCCGCGTGAAGCGCGGCGCGACGACCGCCCGCGTCGGGACGATGCCGGAGGTCCGGACCGCCGCGACCGCCGCGCCTTCCGCCGCCCGGCCGGTCCCGGCGATGGTGCCGGTGCCCCGGCGGGCGCCCCGGCCTCGCCCGAGGCCCCGCGCCGTGAGTTTCGCGAGGGCGACAACCGCGGCCCGCGCCGCGACAGCGCCCCGTTCCGTGGTGGCCCGCGCCGTGACGGCGACGGTGGTGGACGCGATGACCGCCAAGGTGGTTACCGTGGCGCACCGGTTGACCGGGGTCCGTACGACAGCCCGTATTTCCACACGACCTTTTATCCCGAGGACACCAGCTTCACCACGCTGGCCAAGACGATCCGCGCCTCGTGCCGGACGTTTGAGCTCTTCGACATCGCCCGGACCGTGATCGGCAAGCCCGACCGCTTTGTGGTCGTGCTACACCGCAAGTCTCCCGGCGACGGCGCGCCTTCCTCCGAAGGCGCCGGTAAGCCGGCCCCGATCGCACTCTCCGTGCCGGACGGCCTGCCGTTCGAGAGCGAGGAGGCTGCCGTCTCCCACGTGCTCGCGAAGCATTTTGGCGAGTTCTTCGATATTGCTGAGGTCGAGGTCGAGCCGCCGAAGGGTAATTTCCAGGTGGTCAACAAGTGCGGCATCACCGGCGAGCTCCTCGCCCCGCCGAACTACCACCGCTACAGCGCGATCATCCAGCTGCATCACGCGAAGCATGTCGACCGGATGTCCTTCGAGGCCTTCCGCGCCCGGATCGAGACGATCCGCGATCCCGAGGTGATCGCGAAGTGGCTCGAGAAGATGAAGAAAACCACGCGCTACACGTGGAAGACCGGCAAGCTGGCGGCCCCCGCCGCTGCGCCCGCGCCGGCCCCGGTGGATGAAGCGCCAGTGGCTGAAGTCGCTCCTGTCGAAACGCCCGTTGAAATGCCCGTCGAAACGCCCGCCGAGGCAGCTCCGGCTCCCGCCGCAGCCGCTCCCGCCGAGCCCGTTCTCTCGTTCGATTCCTACGAGGAGGCCAGGACCCATCTCCTGACCAACGCGCGCCAGCGCGTGGTCCGCCTGGTCGACGGCGCCCGTCTGCAGGGCAAGGTCGCCGAGACCCTGCCGCCGGGTGAAGTCCGCCGCGCCATCGAGGGCACCCTCGAGCGCCAGCGCCGGTTCCCGCTCGACACCGCCAACGCCCTGCGTGGCCGCCTGCGCCGCGAGGGCTTCTCCATCTACAAGAAGGGTTCCAAAGGCGCGAGCTACGTGTGCGCCGTGCGCCGCAAGTTCCGCGTGCCTGACCAGGTCTTCTCGGACAGCATCACGGGCCTGATCCAGTACATCGAGACCCACCCGCTGGTGAAGGCCGGCGAGCTCGCGGAGAAGTTCCTCGGTTTCCCGGCGGCCCCCAAGGCCCCGGCCGAGGGCACCCCGGCAGCCGCCGTCCCGGAGCTTTCCCCCGCGGACCGCGAGAAGCTGAACCGCCTGCAGGGCGACCTGCGCTGGCTGGTCCACGAGGGCTACGTGACCGAGTTTATCACCGGCTCGCTCTTCGCCCCGCCGCCGATGGTCGAGGCGCGCAAGAAGGAGATCGAGGCGTCCGAGAACGATCCCGAGAATTTCCCGGAGGCTCCGGAGTCCGCGACTCCTTTCCCTGCCGCCAAGGCTGAGTCTCCGGCTGAAGCCGCTCCCGCTCCTGTTGTGGAACCGGCTCCGGAGTCGGTCGCTCCGGCGGCCAACGAGCCATCGGAACCTCTCCCGCCGACGGGAGTTTGATTCACCAGACAAAAGGGCGGCCCAATGGCCGCCCTTTTTTTGTGGGTGGGTCCGGGAACGAGAGTATCTCCTCTGCCGGTTGTCCGATCCGGTAGGGCGGGTCACTCCGTGACCGCCGCGATCGTTATCATCCGACGGCGAGCGGAGTCGCCGCCCTAGCGAAGAGCAAGGTCGCCGGGTTTCCGGGCCGGCCTACTTCGGATCGGCCATGAGCCGCGCGAGCGGCTCGCGCAGCGCTTCGGCCCAGATCTCGTAGCCCTTGGTGTTCGGGTGCAGAAGGTCGGGCTGGAGGTCACGGGTCACTTCACCTTTCGCATCGAGAAGTTTCGGGCCGATGTCGAGAAACTGGACGAACTTGCCATCGGCGAGGCGTGCGAGCGCCGCGTTGATCTCGGGGATCTGCTTGCCCGGGGGCGGGCCCTTTTCGTCGGCGCGCGGGAAAACCGCCATCAGCAGGATCTTTGTGTGGGGAAGCTTCGTGAGCAGGGTATGGACGATGAGCGTGACGCCCTGCAGCGCTTCCTCAGTGGAGTTGCGAGGGGTCTTCAGGTCACTTTCCCAACCGGTGTTATTGGTGCCGATGAGGAGCACGACGACCTTCGGGGAAATCCCGTCGACCTCGCCGTGGTCGAGCCGCCAGAGCAGGTGCTGGGTGCGGTCGGCACTGATGCCGAAATTGGCCGCGTGCAGCGGCGCGAAATTCTTTTCCCACACCGGCAGGCCGCGCGCCGGGTCGCGCCAGAAATCGGTGATCGAGTCGCCCAGGAAAAGCAGGTCGATGCCCCCGCGCTTGGCTTCGGCGAGGAAGGCGTCGTGCCGATTCATCCAGCCTTGGCCCCGCTGCGGGGCAGGCTCGACCGCGGTCGATTGCGCCTGTGCCGCCAGTGGCAGCAGCGCGGCGCAGAGCAATCCGATGATCACGCGTGGCAGAAGGGGTAACCGGCGGGACATGGCCGGCAGCATGGACAGCACTCGGCGCCGCCGTCGAGCCCGCTGATTCCCGGCTGAGGGCACCCGGCGATGATCTTGTCTTTCGCCCGGGACGTGGCCAGATCACCTCGCCCCTGATTGCGCAGGGTTCGCTGCGCGGACCATGGGTAATCGTTTTAAGTCAACCCCCTCCCGTCATGACCAAGCTGCTTTCGTGCCTGACCGCGTTGTTCCTCCTCGTTCCTTCTGCCCGTGCGGCTGACGCCGCCCCGGCCCGCGGCCCCGCCGCGCCGGCGACAACGGCTGCCGCCCCGGCCCGTGGCCCGGCTGCGCCCGTGATCCCGCCGGCGGTGGTGCCGGGCGACCAGCCTGTTCCGCTCGAGGCGGGATATGTTGCGCTCTTCGACGGCAAGAGCTTCGACGGTTGGAAAATCGCCGAGGAGCACCAGGAGACCTGGAAAATCGAGGGCGGGGCGCTCGTGGCCCACGGCGACCGCTCGCACCTGTTTTACGTGGGCGATCCCAAGCCGTTCAAAAACTTCGACCTTCGGGTCGAGGTCATGAGCATGCCCGGCTCCAACGGCGGCATCTATTTTCACACCAAATACCAGGCCACCGGGTGGCCGATCGGCGGGTTCGAGTTTCAGGTCAACAACACCCACACCGACTGGAAGAAGACCGGGAGCATCTACGATGTCGTGAACGTTGCGCAGTCGCCCGCCCAAGATAATAAATGGTGGACGCAGGAGGTCACCGTCCGCGGCAGCCATGTCACGGTCACGATCGACGGAAAACGCATCATCGAGTACACCGAGCTTCCCGGCGTGACCGCGGGCAAGGACTTCGAGCGCAAGCTCGGCGAGGGCACCTTTGCCCTGCAGGGGCACGATCCGAACAGCGTTGTCCGGTACCGGAACATCCGGGTACTGCGCCTGCCCTGACCCGAAGCGGGGCGGGTTATCCTCAACGCGCTTCCTAGCGTTCGTTGAGCAGGTCGCGGCCGAAGTCGCCGTCGAAGTCCCGCCACACGGACTGGAAGCTGCGCGAGACCGCGGAGGAGGCGGTGAATTCGATCATGAAGGTGGGCCCTTGGATCCGGTAATAATGGGCGTCGCTTGGCGCAAGGCTGCCGGCCCAGGCGAAGGTCACCGGATCCCAGCTGGCGGCGATGATCTTCAACAAGGCCTCATCGGCCAGTTCGAGGCGGAAGTGCCGGACGTGGAAAGTGACGAGGGCAATGAACTGCTGGCGCTGGGCCGGGGTCAGCATGGCGTAGGCGATCCCGGCGGGAGCCGGCGGCGTGATGCGTGTCTGCCCAGCCGCGATCATCTTGCCCGGAGCCGGGCCGGGAAGGACGGCGGTCTTTCGTTGTTCGTCCGTCAGCGCGTTGGCGAACGCCAGGCCGAGGTCCTCCTCGTTGGTGAGGGCGGCCCGACCGCCTCGATTTGTCGCTGCGGCACTGCCGCCGAAAAATGCGGGTGTCAGCGCCACGTTGTCCTCGTCCGCGATCGTGAAGTTTAGCGCCAGGTCGGGACCATCGATGCGCCAGCCCCAGGGATTCTCGATGCTCGGTTTTCCGAAAATGGCGACGGAGCAGAGCGGGGAACTCCCGAGACCGGCGGCGAACCGGGAGTAGCCGGAATTACTCAGGCCCTCCTTGAGCAGATCCTCCACGAGCTTGCGCTGTGGTTCGTCCAGCTCCGCAAACGTGACCCCGGGGGCGTCCTTCGCAGAGAAGGTCCAGCTTTTGCGCGCGGGGCTGGACAGCGGCAGGGCGGCCTTGGCCCTGAGGGCGGGTGAGAGTGAGGCGAGAAATGCCTTCGCGTCGTCGACCATCTCGTCGGTGCCAAGGCCGTGGGCATGCGCGCGTGCGAGGCCCATCATCAGCCCGAGGATGGCGCAGCGAGCCAGAAATCGTGAGATGAGGCGCATGATGGGAAAATGTCGCCAAGGTGGGCCGGGGCAAGTCCGGTCAGGGAATGAGCCGGCCAGGCAGCAGAAGGAGTCAGTACCCGAGGTGCCCGACCACAAAAAGGCCGCCGGCTTTGAAGCCGGCGGCCGAGAGAGGGGGCGACCTAGGACGCGCTCAGCTCAGCGTCACGCCCTTGGCCTTCGCGGCGCGGAGGAGGGCGTCGGCCATGTCGGACGGGGTGACGGCGACCTCGATGCCGCACTCCTTGAAGACGGCGATCTTGGCGGCTGCGGTGTCCTCGGCGCCGCCGACGATCGCGCCGGCGTGGCCCATGCGGCGACCGGCGGGGGCGGTGGCGCCGGCGATGAAGCCCGCGACGGGCTTCTGGCAGTTGGCCTTGATCCAGCGCGCGGCCTCGACCTCGGCGTTGCCGCCGATTTCGCCGATCATGATGATGCCGTGCGTGTCAGGGTCCGCCGCGAAGAGCTTGATCACATCGAGGTGGGAGGTGCCGTTGACCGGATCGCCGCCGATGCCGACGGTGGTGCTCTGGCCGATGCCCTTGCTCGTGAGCTGGAAGACGGCCTCGTAGGTCAGGGTGCCGGAGCGCGAGACGACGCCGACATGGCCCTTCTTGTTGATGTAGCCGGGGGCGATGCCGATGCGGCAACCGCCGTGGGAATCCTTGCCGGTGCCGGCGCAAACCATGCCGGGGCAGTTCGGGCCGACGAGGCGGGTGGGCTTGCCCTGCATGGCGCGCTTCACACGGATCATGTCCTTGATCGGGATGCCCTCGGTGATGGCGACGGCGAGATCGAGGCCGGCATCCACGCACTCGAGGATGGCGTCACCCGCGAACGGCGGCGGCACA